>JBDKKX010000547.1:0-3917 GCA_039795795.1 Bacteroidota bacterium
AATCAATATTTTAAATCATTTTAGTTCATATCATTTTAATTTGTCCAAGCACTTACCTCATATTATCGCCATACACGATGCACTGAACCCGTGTAAGCATACCGATGCTGAGATTGAGGCTCATTTGACTTTTGAAGACGAATTAATCAAACCCAATCATAATTCTAATTTGGGGTTGTCGACGATTAAAAAATATCGTTTGGATAATGAGCTTTTAGACCATAAACGCTTGAAATACATTAAGTTGTTCAACCACTTGCTTATCCAAATTCTGAAGCGGCAAAATCTTGAAAAGCGCGCTATGACTCAAACAGAAATAGAGGCAATCGAAGCGTTTAAACGAATAGATAATCCTTATTCCTTAATGTTCAAAGTGTTACTTAAAAAAACAGGTCATTAATGACCTGTTTTGGTTCATGAATGACCTATTTTGGGTCATTAATGAACCAAAATAACCCATTCGGGCAACTTTTCAAGTTTCCCGAACGGGTGCATCAACCACTTAAAGGCGCGTTGGCGGATGTTCTTGAATGGCTATCAACGCTCTTCTTAAATTGACGCAACCCATCCGATTTAAGTCCAAACCATCAATCGTTGCTCTTCCGACGGGCGAAACGCCTATAAGTCTCAACGCATCACAGACCATTCAAAATGGTCTTGCCAGCTATCTTGTCGAGGATGGAATAAAGATACATTGTCCAATGTAATTGGGTCAATGCTCGTGATTTTAATGCCTTTGCGATTATTACATCCGCTACAAGAAAGTGCAATATTATCTAATTCATTCGAGCCATTCCGCGCCAATGGAATAATGTGTTCTAACTCAAAAGTGTCCGATTCAAAATCTTCGGGGCTTTGACAATATTCACAAAGTCCTTGAGCTCTGCGTCGAACTAACGCTTTATCTAATGCAGCAAATTTGCGTCGTTTAGCCATAGAATGTTTTTAAATCTAAGAGTTTAACTAATTCTTTGACTGGCATTTGACGCAATTGCGCCAATTCGCGAACTAAATAAATGCGTTCTGCACTTTGATTTTCAATAAAATCTGAGAGCATTAAAATCTCTTGTTGTTGATACGACGACAGCGATTGAGTTCGCCGTTTTTTTTGAAGAGCTTTCAAACGGCGCACGACGGTGCCTGGAATCATGGCTTTGATTTTTTGCAATAACACGATTTCCTGTTCTAACGGCGTTAATTGGCGTTTGCCTAAAATGGTTTGTTGCAGTTGCTCCATGAATTGCACTAATTCGGTAGAAGGAAGCCGCGACATGCTCCAAACTAACTCATCCAAACCGATTTCAAGCCCTTGTTTAATTTGAATAGTTTGCATCTGAATTCTTTTAGGCAAAGGTAAGGCATTCCCATCAAATCTCCAAAAAAACGGTTGAGCAACCTCGGTTTAAAATTGCCTTTCTTTTTTTATCTTTGCGCCAAAACATTGTTTATGAATCAATTGATTTTGGGTGATATTTTGGAAGTCTTGAAACGCTTCGATAGTGAATCGGTGGATTTGATTTACTTAGACCCACCGTTTTTTCCAATCGCAATTGTGAAGTGATTTGGGGCGATGCGGGCGAAATCCGCAGTTTCCAAGATAGATGGGCGGGCGGCATCAGTCATTATATTGACTGGCTCAAAGAACGCGTCCGCGAATTACATCGGATTCTCAAACCGACAGGTAGCCTCTTTTTGCATTGCGACTAAAATTCAATTTTATAGCTGGGATTTGGATTATAAAACGAATCTTGGATTCCGTCCGAGCATCCTTTTAGACAAAAAAGGCGAGCAAACTGTTTCGCTAAAAGCAGAACAACATATCATTGCGGTCAAAGTGGTCAATGACGACGGCTTAGAAGCGATTGAAATCATTCGTTTAACCCTTTAATAGGTCATTAATGACTTGTTTTGGTTCATTAATGACCTGTTTTAGTTCATTATCCATTTTAAAAAAAAATCTAAAAGCGTGCGCAAGTTTTTAGACACTTTGTCGTCCAACCTTCCAATATTCGTAACCACGAGGTTCTATGCGCAAAATGATCTTTTTTCTTTTACTGTTTCAAGCAGCCTTCGGCGCAGCACAAACCCGAACTTTGGTCATTGAACCGACTTTCGGCAAGACGGCTTTGCAGTTAAATACTTACTATCGCTTGTCCAAAAACGATAGTTTGCAAATTACAAACTTGAAATTTTATATCTCCAACCTGCAATTTTTCAACGATGGTGCCTTGGTTTGGGTGGAACCCAATGCTTTTTACTTGATAGATGCAGCCGATTCGACGCGTTTAAAACGTTCTTTGAAAATTCCAAATCATTTGACATTCAATGCTTTACAATTTGATTTAGGCATCGACAGTATTACGAATGTCGCGGGCGCGCTCGGTGGAGATTTGGATGCAACAAAAGGCATGTATTGGGCTTGGCAGAGTGGTTATGTAAATTTCAAATTGGAAGGGCGTAGCAACCTTTGTCCGACGCGCAAAAATGCGTTTCAATTTCATTTGGGCGGCTATCTCACTCCACATAATGCGTTACAAACCCTTTATTTAAAAGGCATTTCTCCTAATAATTTAACCCTTCTATTCGATTTGCAACCCCTCTTTGAAAACCTTGATTTGAAAACGCAAAATAGTATTATGATTCCAAGCGAAGAGACCGTTCTATTGGCTCAAAAAGTGGCTAAATCCTTTAAACGAATGATGAATGATAAATGATGAATGATGAATTTTTAAATTTATTATTCATCATTTATCATTCATCATTCATCATTCAAAATTATGAAATTGTTTGAGACGTTTATAACCATTCTAGTAGTCTTTATTGTTGCCGCTTTCACGAGTGGCGACAATGGACTTTTTCAAATCCCAAAAGGTTGGCAAAAACCAGTTTACGATTTTAAGAAAAATCCTTTAAGTGAAGCGAAAATTGAATTAGGGCGCGCCTTGTTTTACGACCCGCGCCTCTCCAAAGATAATACCATTTCTTGTGCCAGTTGCCATTTGGCGCAGACGGCGTTTACGCACGTTGACCACGATTTGAGTCACGGGATTCAAGGCAGGATTGGGACGCGCAATGCACCTGCCTTGATGAATTTGGCTTGGCAACAGCATTTTATGTGGGATGGCGCGATACCTCATTTGGATGTGCAGTCCCTCGCGCCCATCACGCATCCGAAGGAAATGGATGAAACCCTCGAAAATGTTGTCGCGAAACTCCAAAAAACCAAAAATTATCCGCCGCTTTTTCAACAAGCCTTTGGCGATAGCCTCTTGACGGGCGAACATACCTTGAAAGCTATTGCCCAATTTATGTTGACGTTGGTGAGCGCGGATTCCAAATATGATAAAGTCCAAAGAGGCGAAGCGGGCATTGCGTTTAATCCGTATGAAGCACGAGGGTATGAATTGTTTAAAACGCATTGTTCGAGTTGCCATACAGAACCGCTTTTTACGAACCATACTTTTGAAAACAATGGTTTAACGATGGATTCGACTTTGATGGATATGGGCAGAATGCTCGTGACGAAACGTCCCAAAGATGCGCAAAAATTTAAAGTGCCGACTTTGCGCAATGTGGAAGTATCGTATCCGTATATGCACGATGGTCGTTTTCCGAATCTTCAAATGGTTTTATTTCATTATACCGAGACTGTTCAACAAAGCCCGACTTTGTCCGACGCTTTGAAAAAGAAATTGCTGCTTTCTGCCGATGATAAACGCGATTTGATTGCGTTTATGAAAACATTGACGGATGAAGCGTTTTTGCAGAATCCGAAATTTCAATTTAAGCATTAGGCGCGTTGGAATTAGGATTAAATGGGATTTTTTTGGGATTAAATCGGATTGATTTTTTTGGATTTTTTGGATTTGAATGCTCAGTACGGGACAAAAAAAAGCGTAGAGCGAATGGGAACACGG
>JBDKKX010000548.1:0-3915 GCA_039795795.1 Bacteroidota bacterium
AAAGGTCGAAAGATTTTGATTTTTTTAAACGCTTTTTTTATGCCTTTACCTCATATTATAACTAATTGATTTTCAAGGAGGTAGGTTATGACCACCCCTCATCTACTTATTTATACAAGTGAGTCCACAAAATATTCGCGCCCACATACAGTACCAGAACCGCCGTCGCTTGACGAACCGCCGTTTGATTCAATTTCAACGCACTGAACCGACTCCCCAATTGCCCCCCTATTAACACTGCCCCCAATAGCGGCAAAGCAAAATGCCAATCAAAAGACCCTTTATTTTGCGACAATTGCCCCGCCAAACCCGCCACCGAATTAATCAATATATAGAAACTCGCCGTAGCCGCAATATGTTTCGGCGTATCCCATTTCAATAGATTGAAAATGGGGCTTAAAAATATACCGCCCCCAATGCCCACCATCCCCGAAAGAAATCCAATCCCGCCCCCAATGCTACTTGATAGCAGCACCGAATCCTTCGCTTTTTCCGCATCCTTGGAAGTATTTTTTTGTAAAAACATTAAAACGGCGGCAAGGATTAAACTGATACTCAGCAATATAAAAAAAGTTTTTTCGCTCAATTTCATCGTCCCGCCCCAAAAAGCAAGCGGAACACTGACGAGACTCAAGGGTAGTATTTTTTTGAAATCCAGAAAACCGTTTTGCCAGAAAATATACGTGCCCCCACTGACCACCATTAAATTGCACATTAACGCCGTTGATTTCATCGTCGTCATCTCAATCCCGAATAGTGCCAGGATCGCTAAATAGCTTGACCCGCCGCCGAATCCTGCTGAGGCATAAACCGCCGCTATCGTGAAAAATAGGAAAATTAATTCGATTTGCTGCATTGTAAAAATTTGAAATTTTTATTTTTTACCATTATTTCGGGTGTATAACAAAGTTGTAAATTCGCCACGAATTACACGAATTTTCACAAATTAGGAGCTTTTAATTCGTGAAAATTCGTGTAATTCGTGGTGAATTTACAACTTTGTTATACGCCCGTTATTTCTACAAAGATAGAACGTTTTTTGAAAATATGAATAGTAGTCGTTTGTTTTTTAAGGTTTTAATGCTCATGGATTCAATAAAAAATGCGCCAATGGAATCCACTGACGCATTTTTATTTTTTAATTTTCAGCTTCTGCAATAATTTCTTCTTCAATTGGAACTGCTGCATCTTTTATCAACGCAACATCTGCAATTTCTTCGCCTTCATCTAACTTAATCACGCGAACCCCTTGCGTATTGCGCCCCATGATGCGCAAATCAGCGGCACTCATCCGAATCGTAATGCCCGATTTCGTCGTAATCATCAAATCATCCACATCTCGGACGGGCTTAATCGTCACGACTTTACCCGTTTTTGCAGTGACATTAATGGTTTTAACCCCTTTACCACCCCGATTTTGCACCCGATACGCATCCAAAGACGAGCGTTTGCCATAACCATTTTCAGAAATCACTAAAATCGTTTCCGCATCTTTTGGCAACTCGATTTCTGCATCCACTTCATCTGGCTCTACTTCAACAATTTCAGGTTCTGCAACAGCTTCCACAACTGCCATTTCACCCGATTCAGTATCCATTTCCTCCACATCCGAAACAATTTCCGCAACTGCCTCTTTTTTATCCACGCAAATCATGCCGACAATACAATCTTCGCCATCCTCGTCAAGGTCCATCCCGATAACGCCCGCCGCACCGCGACCCGTCGGACGAACCCGCGTTTCCGCAAAGCGCGTAGCCCGACCATTTTTATTCGCAAGGATAATATCATTTTTGCCATTCGTCAATTTCGCTTCAATCAACTCATCATCCTCATTAATCGTCAGCGCGATAACGCCATTTGCCCGAATTCGAGAATATTCTTTCAACAATGTCTTTTTAACGATGCCTTTTTTCGTACAGAAAACGATATAATTATTTTCAATAAAGTTTTTATCCGTCAAATCATCCACTTTTACATAAGCGCGAATTTTTTCATCAGTCGGAATAGACAAAATATTTTGAATCACGCGCCCCGCAGTCATTTTCGTTCCCACCGGAATTTCATACGCCCGCAACCAATAACAACGCCCTTTATTCGTGAAAAACAGCAAATAATCGTGCGCCGAAGCCACAAACATGTGTTCCGCAAAATCGCCTGTCCGCGTTTTCACGCCGCGAGAACCGCGTCCACCACGACCTTGAGCGCGGAATTCCGAAATATTCGTCCGTTTGGCATAACCCAAATGCGAAATCGAAATCACCATTTCTTCATTCGCAATCAAATCCGCCATTGAGATTTCGCCATCCGCATATTCAATATCCGTTTTGCGCGCATCGCCGAATTTGGCTTTGATTTCGGTCAATTCATCCTTGATAATTTGCCGTTGCAACATTTCATCTGCCAAAATCGCCTCGTAATGATCCATCGTTTTACGGATTTCTGCAAATTCATTCTTAATTTTATCCCTTTCTAAGCCCGTCAAACGCTGTAAACGCATTTCCAAAATCGCTTTCGACTGAATTTCACTCAACCCAAACCGTTCCATCAAACCCTCTTGTGCTTCATCCGGATTTTTGGCAGCGCGAATCAACTCAATCACTTCGTCCAAATGATCCAGCGCAATCAACAAACCTTCCAAAATATGAGCGCGTTCTCGTGCCTTTTTCAAATCAAATTGCGTCCGACGCACCACTACTTGAAGTCTAAACTTAATAAATTCCGTAATCAAATCCCTCAAATTCAAAATCATCGGGCGACCATTCACCAACGCCACATTATTCACCCCGAAAGACGATTGCAACGGAGTCAATTTATATAATTGATTCAAAATCACGCTCGCATTGCCATCGCGCTTGACCTCGATGACCAAACGGGTTTCGCCTTTAGCACTTTCGTTGCGAATCTCAGAAATGCCTTCAATTTTTTTCTCCACCGCCAACTCCTCAATTTTGAGATGGAGTAGGGCAGGATTGACTTGATACGGCACTTCTTTAATGATAATCGAATCGCGTCCGCCGTGACTGTCAATTTCGGCACGTCCGCGCAATATAATTCTGCCGCGCCCCGTTTCCAACGCATCGCGCACGCCTTCATAACCATAAATCACGCCGCCCGTCGGAAAATCAGGTGCTTTGACGTATGCTAACAATTCTCTTACAGTAATATCAGGCTTTTCCAATGCCGCAATCACGCCATCGCAAACTTCCGAAAGATTATGCGGCATCATATTCGTCGCCATCCCGACCGCGATGCCTGATGCGCCATTGATTAATAAATTCGGGATTTTGGAAGGCAAAACGCTCGGTTCTTCCAACGAATCATCGAAATTGGGTATAAAATCAACGGTATCTTTGTGCAAATCGGCTAAAATTTCATCACTAATCCGTCTCAAACGCGCTTCCGTATTGTGATTGATGAAGCCGTTTGCCACAAATGAATGACAATCACTTTCCACTTTCACCGAATAAACGACTTCTTCCTCCGCCAATCGCTCGCAAGAACTCACCGTTGCAAAATAATAATTATCCGAAACCAAATCTTGAAACAACGTTTGCAAGGCTTCGGAATCCATTTCATTTATAATGGTGTCATAATGTTGCTCAATTCTTTCGTAACGGTCAAAATTTCTTTTATGCAAAAATGGATTATACTTTTTTTGCTCTGTGCGAATATATTCTGCGATAAACGGCACATAATCTTTGGTCAATTGGTATTTTTGAACCGATTCCGCACGTCTCTGCACTTCATTTTCAACAATTTCCTTTATTTTGGTCGCTTTAACAGTCGCAAAGTTTACATTTTTATAAAATTTTTGAACATTATGCAAACCACCAATAACAATTTTATAAGCTTCTTTTTCGGTTCGTTTAGAAATGTTGCCAATCACTCCAAATTCAAGCAATAATAATTGAACAT
>JBDKKX010000549.1:0-3905 GCA_039795795.1 Bacteroidota bacterium
GATTTGTATTTTACAAATCCCCAAAATCCTAAAAAATCAATCCCATTTAATCCCAAAAAAATCTCATTTAATCCTAATTCAAAAGCATCACACACTTGACAAACGACGCAATCCCAATTTAATCAATTCTTCAACCGTCGCAATCGTCGGTTTTTCCTGCAAAATCGCATTCAACGCTTTTTGAACATTGATGCGCACAAAACCGAGCGTCACTAATGCCGTCAACGCTTCCTCTCGAATCTTATTATCTTTGGCGGGCAAATTCAACAAACCCGCTTTATCAATCGGGTCAAACGACTCTTTTTGCATCTTATCCTTCAAATCTAAAATAATTCGTTTTGCCGTTTTCGCGCCGATGCCCTTGACTTTGGAAAAAGCAACCTCATTTTCAGACAAAATCGCCGTTCTCACCTCTTCGGGGTGCATGGAAGATAAAACAATTTGTGCCGTCGTCGCACCCACACCTGAGACCGAAATCAAATGCGTGAACAAAGTTCGTTCTGCTTCTTCCGCAAAACCATACAACGAATGAGCATCTTCTTTAATTTGAAAATAAGTTAAAAGTTTACCTTTTTCCAATTTTTCGATTTTGGAATAAGTATTCAAGCTCGTATGAATGCGATACGAGATGCCACTTGCAGTTTCGATGACCGAATAAGTGGGCGTTTTAGCCGTAAAAATGCCTGTGATAGCGTCAATCATGGTGATTTCGTTAAAATTGATAATCTTTTCCCGCAGAATCTGCGGGCGAATGTACAACTTTTCCTATTTTGGAAATACTTTTATGCCAAAAATCCAAAAAATAAATAAAATGTTTGAAAATTTAATCGAAATCCTCCGATGGTTAACGGCGGCAGGCATCCTTGCCGCAATATTATTTGGTTTAGTGACCACAATCTTTGTTTTTTTTCGGAAAACGCCTGCTGCACCCAGTTCAAACTACTTGTTTGCAGCCTTACTGCTCACGTTCGCGCTGACAGATACGCATCAATTATGGAGTTATTGGGGCATTTCGGGACGACATTTGCGCCTCTACTACTTGCCCATTTACTATACATTTGCCTTCGGTCCCTTTCTTTTTTTCTATGTGAAAAGCCGATTATATCCACAATTTGAATTACATCGAAGCGATTTAAAACATTTTATATTACCCATTGCGCAAGCCGCATTATATGTTTCCTTAGAATTTGAAACCACCGCGTATAAAAAAGATTTCTATTTATTCAATCCATTATATGGTAATTTCGGCAAGTGTATTTGGTTGATAACCTTTGGTTTATACTTATATTTTGCCTATCGGTTCATCTTGCACGAGCGCGGTAAAAAAGTAAGTCGAAAACAAATATTCATCACAGGTTGGCTGAAACGCATGGTAAAAATATTTTTTATCTTCTATGCGATACATGCGTCATTTGTGATAAGCAATATTTTTTGGTACAAAATATTTGAAATTGATTTAAATCAAAAAGCATTATTTATTTCGTTGACCGAATTATCTTTTTCAGCAATGTTATATTGGTTGAGTTTGAATGCATTTTTTGCATGGCGGCGGCATTTATAGAAGCGTTAAAATATTTTTTCAACGAAGACGATTCAAAAATGTTGAAATCTCCGTACTTTTGCATTTTAAATTTAGAAAATCAATCAAAAGAAATCATAATATTATGGCACAACTCATTAGAATGCCCCGTCTAAGCGATTCGATGGAAGAAGGCGAACTCATCGCTTGGCACAAGAAAGTAGGTGAGGCAGTCGCGGTAGGCGAATTGCTGGCAGAAATTCAAACCGATAAATCTTCGATGGATTTTGACAGTCCTGAAAAGGGCGTATTATTGTATATCGGTGTTCCAGAAGGCGGGAAATTGGTGGTTGGCGCGCCTTTAGCGGTCATCGGCAAGGCGGGTGAAGCGTTTGAAAGTTTGTTGGGCGGCGGTACGGCGGCGGCAAAACCGACTCCTGCTTCCGAACCTGCTCCTGCGGCAGAAGCTACTGCGGTCGCAGCAATGGTGGAAACGCACAACACAGCACGGATTTTCTCTTCGCCGCTTGCGCGTGAAATCGCCAAACAGCAAAATATTCCATTGAGTGCCGTGAAAGGTTCGGGTGATAATGGTCGAATTGTGCGCAGAGATGTGGAGGAAGCGATTCAAAAAGTGCCGCAAAAGCCTGCTCCTGTGGTCGAAACAGTGCAACCTGCGGTTGTCAAACCTGTTGCCGCGCCCGTTGCAGAAGGTCGTTTTACGGATAAATCGTTGTCCTCGATGCGGAAAGTGATTGCGCAACGCCTTTCCGATAGCAAACAGACTGCACCGCATTTCTACTTGACGGCGGAAATTGATATGGAAAAAGCGATGGCAACTCGTACGCAAATCAATGAATTAGCGGCTCCTATAAAAATTTCTTTTAATGATATGATTGTCAAAGCAGTGGCGGCAGCTTTGAAAAAGCATCCTGTGATTAATTCGAGTTGGATGGGTGATAAAATCCGCGAGCATCAAGACGTGCACGTGGGCGTAGCGGTGGCGATTGCGGATGGATTGATTGTGCCTGTGGTGCGCGACGCAGATAAAAAATCGTTGTCTCAAATCAATAGTGAAGTGCGTGAATTGGCGGGTCGGGCGAAGGAAATGCGCTTGAAAGCAGATGAAATTTCGGGCAGTACGTTCACGATTTCCAATTTGGGGATGTTTGAAGTGGAAGAATTTACGGCGATTATTAATCCGCCGAATGCGTGTATTTTGGCAGTTGGGGCGATTTTGCAGAAAGCGATTGTCAAAAATGGAGCTTTGGCGGTTGGAAATATGATGCGCGTGACGCTTTCCTGCGACCACCGAGTGGTGGATGGCGCGACAGGAGCGCAATTTTTGCAAACGTTGAAAGGCATTTTGCAAGAACCGATTAAATTAATGATTTAAATTAAATTTTGCCTCGAATTACACGAATTTGCACGAATTATTAGTGAAAATTCGTGTAATTCGTGGCAAAAATAATTGTATTTCAAGTGATTATATAAAGCTGATTTATTATTTTGCGTCAATTTAGAACTATTTTATACGAAAAATGAATGTAATGAATCGCATAGACCAATTATTCCAGGCGAAAAAAGCGGATATTTTAAATATTTATTTTACCGCAGGCTTTCCAAAATTGCAAAATACCACCCTTTTAATCGAAACCTTGGCGCAAGCGGGCGCGGATATGGTTGAAATCGGTATGCCGTATTCGGATCCGCTCGCGGATGGCGAAACCATTCAACAAAGTGGTATGATTGCCCTTCAAAATGGGATGACCTTAGATTTGTTGTTTGAACAAGTGCAGTTGGCGCGTCAAAAAACGCAAATTCCTTTGATTTTGATGGGCTATTTCAATCAAGTCATGCAGTATGGCGAGGAAAAGTTTTTAAAAAAATGTCAAGATGTGGGCATTGATGGCTTGATTTTGCCTGATTTGCCTTTGAATGTTTATGAAAATGCTTATCAGAAAATGATTCAAGCCCATGATTTGCGCATGACGTTTTTGATTACGCCGCAAACGGAGCCTGCGCGGGTACGCAAAGCGGATGCGTTAAGCGATGGTTTTTTGTACATGGTTTCGAGCGCGGCGATTACGGGCGCGAAATCGGGTATTTCGGCAACGCAATTGGATTATTTCCAACGGATTCAAAAAATGAAGTTGAAACAACCGCGTTTGATTGGTTTTGGCATCTCGAATCGGGCTACTTTTGAAACTGCGTGTGGATATGCGAATGGGGCGATTATTGGCAGCGCGTTTATTAAAGCGTTGGCGAAAAGTGTCGATATTGTGAAAACGACGCATGAATTTGTGGCGATGGTGCGCCCAGAAGTGTTAATGCATGGATGATGGAGCGTGAATTGGAACGCAGAGGACGCGGATTGGGGCAGATT
>JBDKKX010000550.1:0-3900 GCA_039795795.1 Bacteroidota bacterium
AAATACCGATAGTTTTTTGCAAATTTTTAGATAATTTTTTATTAATATGTAAATCATTGATTTTGAATCAAAATAGGGTTATGACCACCCCTCAAATAAGTAGATAAAAATCTTAGCATGGGACAAAAAAAAGGTGTAGAGCGAATGGGAACACGGAGGACGCGGATTTTACGAATTTACGCGGATTTTTTGGGATTTTATGCTGAATTTTAAGCCGAAATTCAAAAAAAATCGTGTAAATTCGTAAAATCCGTGTCCTCCGTGTTCCAATTCGTATCGTAATTTTTTTTGTCCCGTACTGAGATAAAAAATAGGATGATGAAAATAGGGATATTTGAATTAGCCCCCAGAGGGCATCCGCCGTTAGTGGAATCGGTGGTACAGGTTTACGCGACCGACCCAGCAAATAAGATTTGGATTATCACGCATGAAAAAGGGGCAAAGGATTTAAAATTTTTAGCAAATGAACAAATTTTATTGCGTGTTAAGCGTGATACAGAATCTTATTTGGATTTTTTGGATGGAATTAAAAATTTAAATTTGGATAAGGTTTATTTAATCACCTTTGAAGCGTTGTCCAAAGAGAATTATGAAGTGATTCGAGCCTTTTGCAAAATGGATTTTCAAATGCCGATTCACCTGTTTTTACACAATACCGATTTTTGGTTTGAACAAAGTATTACCAACAAAATTGCGAATCTTTTTCACGCGGTTCAAAAAGCATCGGATTTACCGTATCAATTGAAATTGAATTTTTTATATCCTTCCAAAAATAGTCGATTGATTGAAATGGTGCGGAAATCGGGGGGGAAATTTTGGGTTTTAAGCGAATCAGTTGCAACGGAATTGGGAAAATATGTGGATTCTAATGAAATGGGCGTGATACCCTTTTCTGTTTACAATGAAAATTTACGAGATACATCCTCAGAAAATAAACGGTTGCGGATTTGCATTCCGGGGATGATTTCGGCAGGACGACGGGATTATAAAAGCATTTTTGATGTATTGGAACGGTACGAAATGGATTTGAAAGACAAAATTGAGTTGGATTTGCTGGGCGCGTTCAATACAAAAGAAGGCGGTGAAAGTGTCAAAATTCGCGTGAATCAATTGATGGACAAAGGCTTTCATATTTACGCCTATCATCATTGGTTGGAAATGGATTTTTATAATGAACAACTTGGCAAAGCCGATCTTATTCTGGGGAATATGCATTTGCAACAAGGTCGCTTGGGTCAGTATGGGAAAACAAAAGAGACGGGTATTTTGTTTTCGATGATAAAAGCGGGCAAACCTGGGTTTTTACCCATGGGTTATCCGCCAGAATCGCCTTTGAAAACAAGCGTTTTAACATTTCAAAATTATGACGAAGTGGGTGCAATGCTTTTGAATTATGTAAAAAATCCAAATTTATTAAAGGATTTAAAAGCAAAAGCGAAAGAAAATGCGTTGTATTATCATCCGAATCAGATTTACAAGCGCATTGAATTACAATGAATAAAAAGCCCCTTAGCACCGAAGCACTAAGGGGTGAAAATTCCGAGTTTAGTAGGCAGTAGCCATTTCGTTTGACGAATATTTTTATTATAAACTGGCGACCGTTTTAGCAGATGCTTGTTGGGGCATCGCATGGTCTGAAATATTTGCCTTGTGTGACAACATCACGCGCTGTACTTTTTCCAACAATTCGTCGGGTGAAAACGGTTTGCCAATGTGGTCGGTCATGCCAAACAATTGCGCTTTTTCCTTTTCATTGACATAGGCAGAGGCGGTAAACGCTATAATCGGCACAATGGATTTTTCAACGTGCTGCATTTTGCGAATCTCTGCAACCGCCCGATAACCGTCCATGCGCGGCATTTGAATATCCATTAAGATTAAATCAAAATCTTGTTTTGCCACTTTTTCCAACGCTTCTATCCCGTCGTTTGCCGCCGTAACGATAATGCCTTGCTTTTTAAGCATGTTGACGACCAACATTTGATTCACTTTATTGTCTTCCACGACCAAAACCCGTTTGTCTTTCAAGTATTCAGGGTCGGTTTCCGCAGGAATGCCTTCTACACTGCCATCGGTTTGCTCAGTTGCAACTTCGGCAGCAGGCAATTTATAAGGTAAATAAATCGTAGCCGTTGTTCCTTTTTCACTCAAACCTGTCCAAAACGTACCATTTTGTAATTCAATCAATCGTTTTGCAATAATTAATTCCATTTCATCATTGCTCGCCCCTTCAAAATCCGTGCGTTCTACAATCTTTTTCAAGAATTTAGAAATGTGGTTTGCCCCTTCTCCATTCATGGTGAGGTTGATTTTTACCATAATTTCATGATTCACTGTCTCTGCATGACTTATATCCAAATAAATATTGCCTTTTATCAATAAATTCCGAATATTATTCAACATGTACGTCATAATTTGCGTTAAACGCACAGGGTCTCCCTTTAATTGATGTGGAATATCTTGGCTTACAGTGTAATTCATTTGAATCCCTTTATCCGAATGAATCTCTTTTTTAACCTCCGAAATGACTTCTTCAGGACTGAAATCGATGGTTTCCAAAGACAATTTCCCTGCTTCTATCTTAGAGAAATCTAATACGTCATTGATTAAAACCAACAAATTATTCGCCGCAAATTGCAAATTTTGAATATGTTCTTTTTGGTCTTTGCGCGGCTCTTGCGTCATCAACAAATGCGATAATCCCACAATCGCATTCAAAGGGCTGCCCATTTCACGGGTGACATTTGCCAAAAAGTGGTCTTTGGAATACAACGTATTTTGCGAAAGCTCTCTTTCTGCCATTTCACGCAACAAACGCTCATTCAACGCGTCTAACCCCACATTTTTTTCATTCAATTCCGCATTTTTAAGGTCAATTTCTGCTTTTTGTTGAACGATGGAATTATTTTTAGCTTGAATCTGCTCATTCAACAACGTTAATTTCTCATTATCCGCCTTCTTCGATTTATAATTCTGATAAAAATTAAAAACGGAATAAACGGCTAATCCCAATAAACCCAACAAAAGTAATTGAATTTTTCGATTTGTATCCTTATCATGCTCTAATAATTCCAATTGCCGATTTTTTTCCTTGACGGCGTACTGCGATTCGTACTTCGCGGTCATATCCAACAATGCTGTTGCTTTTTCCTTATTAAATAAACTGTCTTTGGAAATCGAAAACGCTTTTTGAAACTCGAACGCACGCGGATAATCGCTCATTTCATCAAAAGAGAGTGCAATGGCTTGATAAATTTCTGGAACGCCTTTTTGAATCGGCAATTTTTTTAAGATTTCGCCTGCTTTGTCAAAAAATTTAATCGCGGCATTGCGGTCGCTGTTGCGCAAATGGGTGTAACCCATCATTTGATAACTCTCCGCCATGCCAAATTTATCCTGCTTTTGCTCAAAAATGCTGGTTGCATTTTGCGCATTTTCAAGCGCGAGTTGCCTGTCATTCAAGGCATTAAATACTTTGGCTAAATTCAAAAAGTCTTTTGCAACGCCCGTTTCATCTTCCAACGTTCGATGGAAATTCAAAGAAGCATTAAAATAGGTCTGCGCCCCGTCGTAATCGCCCAAATCGCTGACTGTTTTGCCCAAAAACGAGGCAATACTGGCGGCTTTTTGCAAATCACTCGCTTCTGTGTAAAGGTTTAAGGCTTGATTATACTCCGCCGTCGCCTTTCCATAAACTTTTTGTGACAAGTATAAATCGCCCAAATTTTTGCGAATCATCGCAGGGACACTTTTATCTTTGGCATCCGAAGGCAATACTTCTAATGCTTTTTGATAATGTGTCAATGCAGCCGCTTCGTTGTTTTGCAGGAAAAAAACGCGCCCCATATAATTTTTAGAACAAGCAATTCCGATTTTATCCCCCAATCCATCCCGAATGCG
>JBDKKX010000551.1:0-3888 GCA_039795795.1 Bacteroidota bacterium
AGGTAGCGAAACAAAAGCATTTGCTGGCGGACATCCTCCTATGCGTCTTACCAAACCACTTTGATTATAACCGCCTTTTCCTGAAAATGCTTCGTATATAAAACATACTTGACATGCTGTCAAAGACCAATTCGTAAATTGATTATAATCCATAAGATTATTGCTAACTTTACCCCATTTATCACAATCTGGATCAGTATCTTTTTTGTCCCAACAATCTTTCTTAAATTTATACGTATCATCGCACTCATCTCCTCCTTTCGTAGGGTGAAACAAACCTACGGTATGGACTAATTCATGTAATAATGTTTTTGCATTATTAGCAAGAGGATATCCTTGTAGTCCTTCTGAACCTTTCCAATATTGGTAAGCATCCCAATCATTAAAAACCCCAAGTCGATAATCTCCATATCCAGGAGTAACTCCACTAGGTCCCTTATCTTTATTTATTGCATAATTAACAGGACATGCATTTGTATATGTCTGTAGGTTTACATTGAACTCTTTCTTGGGATTAACTTCATATTTGTTCCATATCGGGCCATATAGAGACTTTGTTTCTAAAGAATCGAAACATGTGCCTTTATTGCTTACACGATGAAAATAAACACCTCCTAGCACTAATCTAATGTTAATTTTACATGATGGCGAATTATTCGGATTAGGTCCAAATATCGGGTCATTCGTTTCTAACTGACTATTAGCTTCCTTTACAATATCCTCAGCTCTTTGATAACCATTATAAGGATTAGGAGGGCTACTTCCATCATTTATTTCATTAAAATTACCAGTTCCATCAAGGTTAAGATAATAATGAAAATTAACGGGTATGTACAAAATTGGCAAATTGTCGTAAGGGCAACCAATTCCTGAACTATTACAGCCCGTAACTAGAGGAATATTAGCAGGTATTGACAAATCAGGTTTCACATCATCAGGATTCATGAATGGAACACCTATTTGTGCTGCAACAGCATTTGTTAAAAATAATACAATCACAGATAGGTATAATTTAAGTAATGTGGTAATGCGGTAATGCGGTAATGCGGTAATTTTAAGTGCTTTTTCATAAAAAAACTTTTGAATTTGGTTATTGAATAATATTTACAATGCAAATATACAACAAAACAAATAAAAAAACAAGTACTTTAACTAAAAATGTAAAAAAATATGATACACAAAAATTTGTTTATCAGTGTGTTGCAATAATAATTGTACTTGTGGAGAGATAGATTGTATCAAGGAAAATAACTTAAGTTCAAAAGCCCGTCACTTTTGACGGGCTTCATTGAATCTTCAATTTTTAACCAAAACTTACGCTGATATATATATAGAAATTATTATGCCAAGTTTATAGTAAATTAAAAATATATAAAAAAAATATTTACAATAATAAAATTGCCAGCGATTCTCGGTATTAGTAAAAAAAGATTATGAATCAAAAATAAAAGAAATTTTTATTTCTTTTGCAATGATACGATATAAAAAATCCATAGATTGACAAGGAATTAAATCAAAAATTTGCCTTGTCTTCTCATATAAATTTTTTTTGGTTTTGCAATACGTCCATGCTTTATTGAAACTTTTATCCAATTTTTGAGTGACTTGGTCTGTCAAAAAAGCTAAAAAAGTAAGCAACATAAAGTTCGTAGCCAAGAACTTGTTGCCGTGTCCGAAAGAATGTTCTAAATGGTAGCCTTGGTTTTTTAAGGTATTAAAGGTTTCATTCTCTATTTTCCATCGACTGCGAGCTATTTGGACTAATTCGGCTACATTTTGGTCATTTATATCAATATCTGTAATCCAAGCATTGAAATAAATCGGTTTTCCAGTTTTATCCACTTGCTCAATTTCAAAATAA
Source organism: Bacteroidota bacterium (assembly GCA_039795795.1). Classification (GTDB taxonomy): domain Bacteria; phylum Bacteroidota; class Bacteroidia; order Chitinophagales; family Saprospiraceae; genus JAAFJT01. The sequence goes on from JBDKKX010000551.1 coordinate 1,862, forward strand.
TTGACTAAAATATCTTGGTTTGCACCGTTTAGGATTAACTTATTTGCCCAACGAAAGGTTGTTTTTTCGCCTTTTGCATTGACAATTTCGCTTTGCTCTAATTTATTTTCTTTGCGTAGGCGTTCTACTTGTACATTAACGAAGGTTTCTTTACTAACAATCGTAAAACTCATTTTTTCCGATACGAGCAATTGAATCATTGGTCCCGTTGCGTAAAGGGCATCAAAAACACCGATAAGTTGGTATTTCTCCTTTGAAAGCATCGTTCTGATGATTGGAATAAGCCGTTTAGCCGCGTTTTGTTCACAATCATTTTTAGTTGCGCCATCTTGTTTTACGATAGCTTCGGCATTGATTGGGAACACTTCCTTATGCAACGGATGCACCATAACACCAGCTAAAGCCTGATGATGATACGTAGTTTTGGTTACTTCACCTTTCTTGTTACGGTATTCTTTAACCAAACAGTGTTCGCAAGGTTTATCCCTAGCTGTGGTATTACAATAGTGTTCTGTACCGTCAAAAGCAACAACATGGTAATCTTTCAATACTTTGTAATCTGACATAACTCCTTGTTGTTCAAGATGTTGTAGTGGAATAGAAAATATTTTTTGTAACTCGGTCGGGTTTATAATATCTATTGCATCACGTATGGCACTATCGGAGTAAAGCTTTTCTATACCGTAAATCCGATTTAGATTGGCAGAACGTTCTGGATAATTAACTCGAAAATGATGAAGTGACGGGTCTTTCAGATGGAAAATAGAAAAGCCACACATCAAATAAGAGCTTAATGAATTTTGTTTGTTTTTATAACGAGGGTCACTTACTAACCCAAAACCTTCTTTTAGTTTGCCTAATAAAATATCTAACATTGTAATTTTTAGGCAAATTTAAGAAGGAATTTTATTTTTATTACATTTTATTTTTTTTAATACCGAGAATCGCTGAGGTTTTATAGAAAATGTAAATATTGAAAAAATTAAAAAGCGAGGAAAAAAACTAATATTCCATGTTGAATATAATGAACAAAAATTACTTTTCGTTTGTGATAAAGATTGTTTTCATTGCCAAATCAAAAAGTAAAACTTTTAAAACCACACCGACGGCAAGCCTTATATCGTCGTGGATTTGAATTTGGAAAAGGATTTGGATTTTAGCTATTCGATATTTATACATTATAAATACTTAACAATCAGTGTTTTATATAAAATATAAAATCAAAAATTACTTTCGCTGAGTATATTAAAAAACCCAAGATAGAAAACATCTACCTTGGGTTTTAAAAAAATCAACTTCTTTTATTTCACTTTGATGAAGCAATTTTCCATCAACGCCGACCAATCGCGTTGGGAAACCATTACATTATAGATACCCGTAGGGAGTTCATTTACTTCAAATTTGAAAATTTGTGTTCCTTCCGAAACCGCTTTTTGTGTTCTGCTGATGACCTTTCCAGTTTTGTCGAAAAAGGTAAAATCCAATACGCCATATTGAGGAAGTGTCCAGTCGCATTTGAGTAAAAAATACTCCTCAATGATTTCTGGAAACGTTTCAAATGCGATTTTTGTCGTATTTGTTGTTGTTGCGACGAGTTCTGTAGCCTCATTTTTGTTGTTGTTAAGCATTACTACATCTGCTTCGTAACGATGTTGCGCAATCATTTTGCTGCTGCCAAGTGCTATTATTATAGCAATGACAAGGACGATTTTGTTCATGTAGATTTTAAAAATTTTAAAAAAGTGATAATTTACAACATGAAAAGTTCAAACGCAAAAGCTTGGGACGGCGAATTACTTGAAAAATAAATGTTGAAATTAGTTTGATTCCTAACTTTTTGATTATCAAAAAGCCGAGTAATCCATCTTAACGAAATACTGCTTTAAGTTCGTATAACTATTGAACTTGCAGTGTTTCCAAGTCCTTCCCTTTGGGAAGGATTTAGGATGGGCTGCTTATTTTTCCAATTGCCAAACGGTATTACCAAATATTTTGCGCAAGCGATTCATATAACGTGTTTTTTCTGA
>JBDKKX010000552.1:0-3888 GCA_039795795.1 Bacteroidota bacterium
GCAACAATTCCTGTTGCGTCTCGATAGGATGCGCCGACCATTTCCGAATTTCGCGCATGCGCCATCGGAAAATAGAGCGCATCATACTGTTGAGCCAAGCCATGTTCAGATAGTTTTGTTTAAAAACATTGATTGTGGTAAAAAAACATTTAAAGATAAATCTAAAATTTTGATTCGCAAAAATATTTTTTTTCCAACATAAAAATTGTATTTTTTACAAAGAAAGCAAAAATTATTTGTTTTTTACGTATCTTTCGCAAGTTTTATGTTTAAAATAAATTTAGCAATGAAAATAAATTTTAAAATCAATGGGCAAGATGCCAATCTGGATGTGGATCCGCAAATGCCTTTGCTCTGGGCGGTGCGAGATGAATTGAAATTAACGGCGACAAAATATGGTTGTGGTAAAGCACTTTGTGGTGCGTGTACGCTGCATATTGATGGTGAAATGTTTCGTTCTTGTTCAATATCAGTGGAATACGCATTAGGTAAAAATGTAACAACTTTGGAAGGTTTGCCTGAATCGCATCCGATTAAACAGGCTTGGATGGAACTGCAAGTGCCGCAATGTGGTTATTGTCAACCCGGTTTTATGATGGCGGCGGCGAAATTGTTGCAAACCAATCCGCATCCGACGGAGGTGGAGATTCAACAAAATATTACGAATATCTGTCGTTGCGGTACGCAATCGCGTATCTTGAAAGCGGTGAAGCGGGCGGCGGAATTGACTCAAAAATAATTTTTACTTTTTTTTTTAACACATAGGTACATAGGACACATAGTTTTTTTTAACACATAGGTACATAGGACACATAGATCATTGATTATCAACACGCTATTGCATGATGCCCAAAATGAATAGGAAAATCGTAGAGACGCGATTCATCGCGTCTTGCCCATTTGAAAACCTTTTTTGTAAAAATAAAAGGCGGAATGGGAATCGAAAGGGGCAAGACGCGATAAATCGCGTCTCTACAATTTTCCTAATTGTTTCAGGCTTAATGCACTATGTGTCCTATGTACCTATGTGTTAAAAAAAAAACTATGTATCCTATGTCCCTATGTGTTAAAAAAAACAATCAAAAAAAGCATGTCTGAAGATAAAAAAGCATTCTCGCGCCGCAAATTTTTAAAGCGCGGTGCGATTGCCTTAGGCGGCACAGTTGTCGCAAGCTATTTGGGATGCAATCCAACCCGCCGTTTCATAGCGCAAAAGGTGGAAAATATGGATTTGCCCGCGAGTATTTCCTCGTTTAACCCCGATTTTTGGTTCCAAATCTTGCCCGATAATCATATTTTGCTCAAATCGCCCAAAGTGGAAATGGGACAAGGCATTTTCACTGGTTTTGCGATGATGGCGGCGGAGGAACTCAACGTCCCACTTGAACAAATGCGCGTCGAACACGCCAATACTGCAACGGGCATTGAGGATGAACTCGGTACGGGCGGTAGTAATTCGACTTCGGGTTTGTTCAAGCCGATTCGAGAAATGGCAGCAATTTTGCGCGAAATGTTGAAATTAGCTGCTGCAACCATTTGGAAAGTGCCTGTCAATCAAGTAGTTACGCAAAATGGCATTTTGCAATATGGCGATAAAAAAATGACTTTTTTTGAATGCGTAACGGCAACTAAATCTTGGGTCGTCCCGAAAACGCCTGCGTTGAAACCAGCTTCCGAATTTAAATATATTGGAAAAGAGGTGAAGCGGGTGGATTTGAAAGATAAAGTGATGGGTACGGCAAAATATACGATTGATACGCATTTTCCAAACATGGTTTATGCGACGATGTTGCCTTGCCCGTATTTCAATGCAAAATTAAAATCGGTTAAAACGGCTGCCGCCGAACAATCTCCTGATGTTTTGAAAGTAGTTCAACAAAATGGTTGGTGTGCGGTGGTTGCCAAAACGCAATATGCGGCATTATCAGCAGCGCAAAAGTTGGAAGCGACTTGGGATGTGCCGAAATTATGGCAGCAAGCGGAGATGGAAGCGATGGTGACCGTCGGAAAAGGCAATGCGGTGAATGTTCAAAAGGTTGGAAATGCGCAATCGACCCTTGAAAATGGGGCGGGACAAGTTTATAAACAGGCATTTCGCACGCCGTTTGGGACGCACGCGCCGATGGAAGTGAATGGTACGGTCGCGCACGTAACGAAAGATATGGCTATCATTGTCGTCGGAACGCAAAACACAGTTCCCAATAAAGCATTGATTGCCAAGGCATTAGGTTTGGATAAGAAAATGGTGGATATTCAAATTCCCTATTTGGGCGGTGGTTTTGGGCGAAAAGGGCGCATGGGCAATGTGGTCGAAACAGCACTCCTTTCTAAAATCATGGGCAGACCTGTCAAAATGATGTTCACGCGGGAACAAGAGTTTCAAAATTCGTTTTATCGTCCGTTGACGCACCACGTTTTGAGCGCGAAAATTGGTGAAAAGGGTGATATTCAAGCGATTACGCATGACCAAGCAAGTCCAGATATGATTTTGAAACACATCATGGGCAATAGTCTGCCTTTGAAATTGTTGGGCGCGGATTTTATTTCGTCGGGTCATGGTGCGAGTTTGTTGTACAATATTCCAAACAAATCGGCGACGCTTTGGAATACGGAGGTGCCTGTGCCTGTTGGGATTTGGCGCGGAGTGGGTATGTATCCGAACACTTTTGCCACAGAAAGTTTTATGAATGAGTTGGCACATCAGACCAAAAAAGATGCGATTGATTTCCGAATCGGACTTTTGACGGATACAAAGGATGAAATTGCGCAACGGGCTAAAAAAGTTTTAGAGGTCTTGAAGGAGAAAAGTGGTTGGACGACGGCAAAACCTGCGGGTATCGGGCGCGGCGTTTCGATTGCGAATGATAGGAAAAGTATCGCGGGTTCGGTCGTCGAAGTGGCGATAGTGGAGGGCAAAATTAAGGTGCAACGGGTGACGCAAGTGCTGGATGTGGGCATGATTTTGAATCCCGAAGGCATTCGGGCGCAGATGGAAGGTTGTGTGATGATGGGCATTAGTGGCGCGTTGTACGAGGTAGTGACGATTAAAGATAGTCAAATTTCGGTGAGCAATTTCCATGAATTGCCGTTAGCAACGTTGATGGATGTGCCTGATATTCAAACAGTTATACTCGCAAATGCGCATGAACCGTATGGGGTTGGCGAGCCGCCGTTGGCACCGATTGCCCCTGCGATTGCGGGCGCGATATTGGATTTGACGGGGAAAATGTTGCGGAATCTGCCCTTAAAACTTTGAGTAACGCAGTTGAATTTTTGTGAAAAAATTGTGAAAAAATTGCGTCAATTTGAAAAATTGACGCAATTTGCAGCGATTTGTTTAAAAGGTGGATCGCCAAATTGCCTCAATTTTCCAAATGGACGCAATTTTTGATGGAAAATGAACGCAATTTTCTACTTAACTATTAAGTTGTGGGTACGTTGGAATTCGGATTAAATAGGATTTTTTGGGATTAAATGAGATTGATTTTTTAAGATTTTTAGGATTTGCAGTATTTTAATCGGATAAATCTTAAAAATCAATCTTATTTAATCCCAAGAAAATCCTATTTAATCCAAATTCCAACGTACCACACAATTTAGGTTTAACTGCTTAAATGCTTGATTTTAGACAAAAAAATCCGTACGAATCCGTGAAATCCGTACATCTACATCTGTTCGTATCGTAATGATTGGATATTTTGGCAAGATATTATTTATACAAATTGTGGTTATTCATATATATTTGCTGAATCTTTTAAAGCCCATTCTGTGGGCGCGCCATAATGAATTTTCTAAAAAAAATACTCCTTTCAATGTTCGGAAGCAAGAAAAATACACCTGAAGAAAAACCAATGGTCGCTGTCGGCAAACCGACCCTCCCAGGTAGCG
>JBDKKX010000553.1:0-3882 GCA_039795795.1 Bacteroidota bacterium
CTCTCGGTCAAAATCTTTTTTATGTTCCAATATCACAATAATTTTCAAATCTTGTTCTTTGAATTTGCCTTTCCAGACGACGTCCGATTGCATTTTTTTTAACTGCCCTGTGACATATTCTGTATTATCCAATTCTAAGGAATCTAAATCAATATGTTGTTTCAATTCTTTCGGGACGAATTGAGCTAAAAAGAGGAGCAAAGCCTCTTTATTTTGCATGGTGGCGCGAAAAATCTTATCATCAATTTGATGAAGATTTACATCGTCTGCCGTCAGACTGGATTTTTTGGGCGTAGAATCGGGAGTCATAGTTGTTTTTTAATTCCGATGCTTTAACAAATCGGTTGAAAAAAAGTTTTGCTTCTATAAAAAAATTCTTCTCTTAAACGACTGCTTCGCAAGAGAAGAACGACTTTATAGTAGAGTAGGCAACCTTACCCGCTTGGCGGGTCGAATTTTTTAAAACCAATTACGAAATAAAAATGCGCTCCTGTTGAGCCGAGCGCATTTTTATTTTTAGGATTTGGGTTTCCGAGTGCGTGTTTTGCGCACAGGCGCAGGCAACGGCGTTTTCAAAAAGACCAATAAATCGTTCACTTCATCGGGCGTGAGTTGCGGTTCCGCGCCGAATTCATTGATTTTCGCGGCAATGACATTGGGAGACAAGCCATTTTGTTCCTCTTGCAGCATCATTGGCATCCAAGTGAACCATTTTTTGACCATAGATGGAGTCAAATCAACATAATCTGCGATTGCGTCCGCCGACACTTTTCGGACTGCGCCTTTCCAAATGAACTCCAAATCTCTCAATTTTTTGCCACTTTTCCTACCTTCGGTTTGATTTTTTAAAACAACTTCTTCATAAGCAGTCATGGTAGCCTCCTTTGTTTTGGATGAAATAGTTTCGATTAATTTTAAAATTTGCTCCGAGGTTAATTTCAAGGTGGTCATCAAATAGAGTAAATATTGATGCACCACTTCGAATCTTGTTCTTTTTGGTGCATAGCGATTGTTTAACCTGTTATAAAAGCAAAAAGAATGCCATTTTTAGATTGCGATCTTCCTAAGTGGAGTGTTCTGTTGGAATCGTGAGCGTTTAATGGGCAACCTTATGGAAATTGGTTTATCTTTGCATTTTTAAAGGTCATTTTTAAAAAATATTAAAATGAAAAAAAGTTATTATACGGCATTGGGTTTTTTGCTTTTTTTGCTGGGTTCGACCTCGTTGATATTGAGTATAACTGGTGTTCAACTCACTATTTTAGTGTGGATGGATGCTTTTGGGGGACTTGTCGGATTTCTTTTGCGGATTTTAATGATTGTAGCGGGCATCGTTATCGCCGCGCTTTCTACGACGAATTGGCAAGAAGAGTGAAGTTGATTTTGGAACGAGGATTCAACGGAGATTCAAGGAAGCGAATGATAAAAAATTGAAAATCAATTTTTTATCATTCGCTTCCTAATTCCTAAAATCATCTCAGTACGCGGGACAAAAAAAATTACGATACAAATTGGAACGCGGATGACGCGAATTTTACGGATTTGCACGGATTTTTTTTGGAATTTATGCTGGAAACCCAGTATCAATTCCAAAAAAATCCGTGCAAATCCGTAAAATTCGTGTCATCCGCGTTCCAATTCGCTCTACACTTCGTACTCAGAAAAATCACACAAGAAGCGGAAGCATCAATTTTTTTGCATTGGCTTGGTCGGAAAAAACATTTTCTAAAATAATGCGTCGTTGTTCGACCATTAAGAGAGAAAAAGGCTCGTATTGCAATTCAAAAAGGCATTTTAACATTATTTCCGCTGTATCCGCAATATGACAAAGGGATTCTAAACCAGTATTTTCAATCATTGGCGTATTGACGATGCAATGCCGTCCTGCAAACAACGCATTTAACAATTTTAGCTTTAAACCCGCCGTTTGAAACGATAGCAAGATTTGAATCTGTGCATTTTGAATCAAATTTGCCATCGTTTTGTCATCAGGATTTTTAATTATTTGAATGTTTTTAAATTGTTTTGCTTTGTCAATCAATAGTTTAGATGGGTTCTGACCTGCAATGATAAAAGGCATATCTGTTTTTGAAAATACGTTTTCAATTAAATACAATACAGCATTAGCGTTATCGGAAACACTCAATTTTCCATGAAATAACGCGCCAGCACCCATTCCTGTAATCGTCGTCACGCGCTGGTGTCCATGAAAAGGCAAGATTAACGCTGTATCGAAATGAAGTTTTTTAAAATAAGCAGTATCGTTCGGCGATAGGGTTAAAATAGTTGCGCCTTGTTTTAAAACTTGTTTTTCAAAACGTTTTAATTTGAAACTTTCTATTTTGAAAAATATTTTTTTTAAATAATTGGTCTCTAAATCACATAAATTTTGATAATATTGCCATTCTACATTGTGCATCCGAACCTTGCATTGCCTGTCACAATTTATAAAATGATGTATATGAAAACAACTATGTAAGCCTTCAAATAAGATAGGATAGTTATCTTGTTGCAAGCGTTTGAGTAAATTAGGGTGATTGCGCGTTGCGACAATAAAGGGTTTGGCTGAAAAAATCTTCCAAATGGATATTTGACGCGGATAATAATGTACTTCTGCACAATATTGCTCCAAAATTAAATTTGGTTTTCTATCGCCATATTGAAAATTATGCAAAATAATTTGAACACCTTGTGTTTTTAAGGCTACCATTTTGAAAAAAACATCGATTACGCCGCCGTAATTGGCAGGAAACGGTATGTCAAAACTGATAATATGCAAAAACAGGCTCATTCCAATAAAATAGTTAAATTATCGTTAAAATGACTTTTTATAAAGTTTAGCGTCGTAACAATCCATCTACTCAATGTCACAAAAAAGGCTTTTCACCTTATAACGAAAATAAGATAACTACATTGCCTTATCCGCATTCATTAGAATTTTTTTAAAACTATCATGTATCGAAATCTAATTTTCATCTACCTTTTCTGCACTTTATTGCCGTTTTCAAGCCAAGCACAGCGTTTTGAAGCGGGTGTACACGCAGGCGTTAGCAATTTCATTGGCGACTTGACAGACCGTTTCAATTCTGTCAATGTGGGTTTTGGTGGACATTTGACTTATAATCCACACCATAAAATCGCAGTGCGCATGGATTTGTTAAACATTTTTTTCTCCGGAGACGATAAATTGTCTCACAGTACCTATCGGCAGGCGCGCGGTTTTAGCTTTGCGTACAGCATGCAGGAAGTCAGTTTGTTGGGAGAATTGCGTCCTTTTGATAGGGATCAATTCAGTTCGATTACGGGCGCGGACTTTAGAAGAACCCTTACGCCTTATGGTTTTGGCGGCGCGGGTTTGTCGAGGCGTATCACGGGTAAAAGCCAAGCACCTGTTGAAATTGTGCCTGCACCCTTTCCGGAAGTGGGCGATACGAAATCGACTTTTCCATTTTTAATCATGGGTGGTGGTCTGCGCTGGCATTTCGCTCAACGGTATAAATTGAGTGGCGAAATGAGTGGACGCTATTATTTTTCGGATTATGTGGACGGAATTAGCGCGAATGCGAATCCGAGAAGTAGAGATATGGCATTTTTTGCGAACTTGACTTTTACGTATATTTTAGATGTGCCGTTGGGCATGCGGAAGCGTAGTTGGTTTTTATTGTGATGCGCGTTGGAATTAGGATTAAATGGGATTTTTTTGGGATTAAATGGGATTGATTTTTGGGGATTTTTAGGATTATAATCGGGTGTTTCCTTTTTAGGTTCCACTTTGGGATACATTGGGATACAAATAGATGTACGGATTCAATGGATTTTACGGATTGGGTACGGATTTTTTCTTGTCCTTCCGTAGGAAACTCAGATTCCTACGGAAGGACA
>JBDKKX010000554.1:0-3871 GCA_039795795.1 Bacteroidota bacterium
TTGTATTTAAAAAAAACCTATGTCACGACAGAAGTTTCCTTTAAAACGGCTTGCAAATATAAGTTTTTTATCGAAAATCAGCATATTTTGTTACAAAATGCAATTTTCTTTGTCTTTTTCAAGGAAAGCGTTTTGGCTTGAGACGGGATTTTCAAAAAAAGATAGTTTTTTTTCAAAAAAAATACTTTTTCGGGAACTTTTTGGAAGGCTAAAATGTTTTGTGTCTGTCCGTGCTAAATGGATACTGCCGTTCATCCTATTTTCTAACCCTGTAAATATCGTCCGCCATGCGTGTCTTCACTACATACAATCGCTTTTTCGCTCCGACACGACGGCTATCATGGACGTGAACGGCTAAACATCTGCTTTCCAGCGATGTCAAAACGCCTCACTCAATGCCTTTGTGCTGTGAGTGAGGCGTTTTGTATTTCATCACAGATTGAACAGATTAAACGAGATTTTCACAGATTTTTTTTGATTTCAAGCATTAAAAATTAAAAAAAATCTGTGAAAATCTCGTTTAATCTGTTCAATCTGTGCCGAAAAGTATTTTTGTCATCTACTGAGATTTCCTCTTAATGAATTAAAAATAAATTTTTTACAAATGTAATCATGAATCATAAATGCAATTCATCATTTATCATTCATCATTCCTTCTTCTACTTTGCATGAGCAAATTAAAACTGCATCCTAAAAAGTTGCAAGGGCTGGGCTATCCGAATACGTCTGTTATCAGCGTAGCGATGGCGATTTTTGAAAAACATTATAAATTTACGCCTGAATCCGAAGCGTTAGATTTATTGACGAATATATTGAATCATCCAGAGGATTTTTGGACAAATCCCATTCTTTCTAAAATTAGTGAAAAATTGGTAGAGCGTCCGAAACCTATTGTTGAAAAATTTGATTTGCGTCCTAATCCATTGAATTTCAATATTTTCGGTTCTGAAAACATTGAGTCAAGTGCCATTCGACAACTCCAAACGGCGATGCGCTTGCCTGTGAGTGTTGCGGGCGCGTTGATGCCCGATGCGCATACAGGTTATGGTTTGCCGATTGGCGGCGTATTGGCGACAGAAAATGCCGTGATTCCTTATGCCGTCGGCGTTGATATTGGTTGTCGGATGTCCTTGAGCGTTTTCCCGATAGCTGCCGACGAGTTTAAAAAACGGCATAAAATGTTGGAAAATTCCATTATGCACCATACGAAATTTGGTACAGGCGAAGGTTGGAAAAGCCCCGAAGACCATGAAGTATTGGAAAGCGCGACTTTCAATGAATTGCCAATTTTGAAAAACATGCAATTCAAAGCAGCGCGACAATTGGGTACGTCGGGTAGTGGGAATCATTTTGTCGAATTTGGGATTGCGACTTTTGAAAAAGAACAAGCAGCTGCTTTGAATTTGGAGGCGGGTGCTTACATTGCATTGCTTTCGCATTCGGGTTCGCGGGGCATTGGCGCGACGATTGCGAATCATTATACCCAAGTTGCGATGAAAAAACGGGCATTGGCTGGGGAAGCCAAATCGCTTGCATGGCTTACGATGGACGAGCAAGAAGGGATTGAATATTGGCTTGGGATGGGTTTAGCAGGAGAATATTCTGCGGCTTGTCATCAAACGATTCATCAAAAAATTGCAAAAGCCATTGATAATCAACCCATTCTGCGGATTGAAAATCATCATAATTTTGCTTGGAAGGAAATGGTGGACGGTCGGGAGTGCATCGTGCATCGCAAAGGCGCGACTCCTGCAAATGCGGGTGAACTCGGTATTATTCCATCCAGCATGACGGGTCAAGGTTATATTGTGATGGGCAAGGGCGAAGCCATGAGTTTAAATTCTGCGGCACACGGCGCGGGACGGAAAATGAGTCGCGCCCAAGCACGAGAGAGCGTTTCGCACAATGTTTTAAAGGATTTATTGAAAAAGCACGATGTTACCTTGTTGGGCGGCGGGTTGGACGAAGCACCGCTTGCGTACAAAGAGATTGGCGAAGTGATGCACGCACAACGTCAATTAGTGGACATTATGGGCGTTTTTCAACCTAAAATTGTGAGAATGGACGATAAATAATTCAAGTTGCCCCGAATTGCACGAATTATTAGTGAAAATTCGTGCAATTCGGGGCAAAATCAAAGTTGTAAAACAGAAAAGTCGCAGGGGTTGAATCTGCGACTTTTTGTTTTATTTTAAATTTAAAATTGACGTGTGGATGTTTTCTGGTGTTGCTCGCCTGTTTGAAGATTCGTTCGCGTGTTCGCTTGGTTGCTTTGTCCTCTAATACGATGGCAATAAACTAAGTAAATATTATTAAAAATTGTAAAATTACGGTTTTTAGAAGCCCGTCACGATTGAAAAATCCTTAACGGGCGGAAGGCATAGAATATTGTTCCTTCCGCCTGTTTGGAACTAAAATCATAACCATTTAAAATTTCATTCAAAAACCACGCTTTCCGTAGTTGTATCTTTTTTCCGATTGGAAATGTTGTTCGATTCGTTTGCAAACCGTCTAAACTTGTGACATTTTTTCGGTTGACACTACAAACATAGTCTCTTTATGGATGCTTGTCAAGGGCTGTACTTCACAATTATTTTTATCAAATTTCTAAATGATTGTTAATCATTAAAATAAGTTCAAAAAAAAATTAAATATTTTTTATAACAATGTGATTTTGATGTTTTTAAATCTATTTTCATACCTTTTTTTGTTTAAATTATAAATTAAAAAATTTTTTAATTTAAAAAATTTAAATTTTATGCACCTTCATCCAATGAATTCCATTAAAAGGAATGCGTTAGGACTTATTTTTATTTTGACGTAAAATTAAATTTTGTTGCATTGTATAAAACAGAATAATAATTGACGATTATAAACAGTTCCTCGTTATGCACTAAAAATCGTTGTGATTGTTCAATGATGTGAATCCGATTCAACTCCGTCAAATTTTTCAAGTTTTAATGCCATATTGTGACAGGCAAAATAATTGACTTTTTCATAATTTAAATTAATTAAAATTTTTATTTAATATTTAAATAATTGATTTTTAATATTTTAATGATTGAATGCGTTCATTATTATCTCCCGATAAATAGTCACATCTTTCGAGCGCGCATGTCCCCAATAAGGTGGTTTGCCATGCATCAAACGGTAATAATCAGCAATAATATCACCTTGTTGTTCGGGATTATAATTGTAAAAATCAGGTTCTTGCAATAATTTGTCCAAACCGCCATAATCATAACCTTCTTCTTGTTGCGCCCGCAATGCACGCGGGATATAGACTGCGCCAAATCGCTGATATTGCCAAATATGTACCAATTCATGTATCATCAATGCGTTGCTGAGACCGCCCCAACTGTTAATAGTGTTCGCACTCACATACGCAACGCCTTTGTCTCGCGTGACGATGCGTGCTTTTTCGTCCAACAAAACCAAATCATAATCTATATTTTCGCCAAAAACGGAACGAGCAATGTGTCTTTCATGGGCGGTTAAGGAGCGAATATTGGGTTTTGAAAAACCTGCAATCAATTCATATATATCAAAAACAAAAAATAAATCAGCAAGTACAAAGAAAAAATCTAAAAATCGGGTTTTCAACGTTTGATTTGCGTGTTGATGCACTCGAAAAATGCGTTTTTGATGGATGCCAAAGATGGAAAATAAACGCAATAGGCGATAAGGATATGCTTGGACGATGTGCCAAAGTCGTCGATGCCACCAGATTTTGAAACGATAAAATTGTCGTTTTTTCATAGAATTAATGGATTTGGGCGTTGGAATTCGGATTAAATAGGATTTTTTTAGGATTAAATAGGATTGATTTTTAAGATTTTTTAGGATTTTCATCTTGAAAATCCTAAAAAAT
>JBDKKX010000555.1:0-3855 GCA_039795795.1 Bacteroidota bacterium
CCTCAGTACGGGACAAAAATACTTTTCGGCACAGATTGAACAGATTCCACGAGATTTTCACAGATTTTTTTGTTTTAACGTTTGAAAATCAAAAAAAATCTGTGAAAATCTCGTGGAATCTGTTCAATCTGTGCCAAAAAGTATTTTTGTCAAGTACTGAGGTTATTTCCACACTACTTTTTGGGTTTTAGGATTTAAAATTCGATACAATTTGTATTCTTCAAAAGTGTATAACAATTCAATTTCATAGTTGGATTGCAACACTTTTTCTACATGGGGTTGAAAAACGACGATTTTTTGTTCTTTTTTTAAATCTTTTAAAAATAGGCTATCTTTCTCAATATTAGCTGTCATTGCTCCCGATAATTTGTAACCTTTTTGATTATACGTGCGGATGTAAAACAAAAATTGAGCATCGTAAGTATCATGTGCAAGGGTATATTCGCGCCATTCGGGACGGTTTTTAGCCAAATGAGGCACTAATAAACCAAATTTTTCCGCCGCATCCTTCTCCCCTACCCAATAAATCGACAAAAACATTTTTTTGTAAGGCAACACAAAAAAGAAGGTTAAAAAACAAAATCCATATAAAATTTGGCGCATAAAAGAAGGCGTTTCTGAAAATCGTGCCACTAATTGCTTGTAAAAAAAGGATAATCCAATGCCAATCAACATTGCTAACAAAGGATACACGGGTGCGTCATACCAGCCATTTGCACATCCATTAGAAATAATCAGCAAAAAGGAACTCACTACGGTTGCAATCAAGTAGGTCAAATGCTTTTCATCCCGATTTTTTGCATCGAAACCCACCAATAAACCCATCGGAAGCAATTGCCATAATGGAAAAAAATGTCCTTCATAAGTAATTTGTTTGATATAAAACCATTTGTCGGGCAACACAGTAAATTTGTAATTCAAATCGGTATTCGTGTAACGCGGCAACAGCTCCATGCGCCAAACATCGTTGAAATGTCCGTGATGTATGTATTCACAAATACCATAATATCCACCAACAATTCCAATAATAACTGCAATTGCTTTATAAAAATTTTGATTTTTTAAAATTAAAACAACTTTTTTTGAAAATAACGCGTAGATAAAGAAACCGGGCAACCATAAAAAACCAACAATACTTTTCGTTAAAACAGCAGCAGAGGTTGCAATGGCAAAACGAATCAAACTTTTCGTATGATTTGTTTTAATAAAATCGTAAAATTCAAAAAAACTCCACAGTAAAAAAAAACTTAATAACGCATCATGGTCTCCTGTGCGCGAAACATGATGTCTGATAAAACCGTCGGACACAATCAAGGCTAAACTGGCAAAAACGCCTCCTTCAATATTTTTTAACTCGTTTTTAAAAAAGCGATAGATCCATATCACAATACCGAATGTGGCAAAAGCAGAAGGGAGTCGAACCGCTAATTCATTGATACCAATTAATTTAAAAAATAGAATTTGTAACCATATCAATAAAACGGGTTTCGTTTCCCAAGTATCGACAGCACCAATATAATGTCTAACAAACCAATCGCCATTATCCATCATTTCCATTGCTGCAATCGCATTCCGGGCTTCATCCCACATTTGGATAGGCAACATATCTAATTTTAAAAAAATTGGAATGCAAATCGCCGTAAAAAAAAGCGTATTTAAAACATATTTTTGGATTATTGTCATAAGTTAAGGTTAAATCATAAGTGAATGATGAATGATGAATGATGAATGATGAATGATAAATGATGAATGATGAATGATAAATGATGAATACTTTGTAAATTCATCATTCATCATTCATCATTCATCATTCCCTTACTCGTTCATTTCATCTTTTTTGCTTTCACTTTCCAAGACATTCGCCCCTTTAAGCACCCATTTTGACTTGCCATCATAATCACCCACTCCCATAAAACCATTTCTCGTCCCCGTTGGCGTGAAAAGGTGTTTTGTAAACCAAAACTTCCCATCCGTACTTTGACTATCGGCTTTAAAAACAAAAAATTTATCATTTTCTTGCACAATAGCCGTTTCTGGTACTGCCCAACCCGTCGCATTTTGAGTTTGAATCGTAGCAATCACTTGCATTTCAGGCAAGACCATTTTACCTTTTGGCGGCTCGAAAGTCACATGTAAAAGAATTGTTTTTTGAATTGGATCTAATTCTCGACCTATAAATTCAATTTTTCCAGTAATTTCAGGAATATTAGGATCCACAAATTTTAAACGAACCAATTGATTTTCTCGAATAAATTGCAAATCGCGCTCATATAAAAAAACGTCTGCATGCAAATCATCCAAATTTTTAATATGAGCCAATTTCGCACCTTCGGCAACCGTCGTACCTAAATTGACAGGAAAATGTTCCAAATAACCCGAAATCGGCGCGAACACTTGAATTCGGCTTACCATCTCATTATCGGATAAATCCGAAAGTGAAATCCCTGCTAATTTTAAACGCGCCGCGCTGGTCTTCAAAATCACGTTTTGATACAGAATTTTGCTTTCTACTTCTTGCAAATTTTTCTTCGCACCTACATTTTCTTGATTTAAAACCCGTTGTCTTTCAACCTCTTGCGTTAAAAATGACAATTCACTTTTGGCTTTCCAGTATTCTTGCTGCAAATTAATGATTTCGGGTGCGATTAATTCCATCAAAAGTTGCCCTTTTTTGACAGGTTGCCCCTCTTTGACAAAAAATTTATCAATCGTCCCTCGAAACGAACAACTGGCATCCGCCATAGCATTTGCTAAAATAGTCACTTTGCCATTTGCCGTGATGCCACCTTCAAGCGCGTGTTGAGTCGGTTTGCCCAATTCGATGTGCATCAATTGCAATTGTGCGGAGTCCAACGCGATATGTTGCTCTTTTTTTCTTTCTGCTTTGCTTCCTGCTGCAACCTCTTTTTTGGCATTGCAAGCAGTTATAATTAAACAAAAGATTGCTAAAATATTGATTTTCATTACTTTATCGTTTTAATAAATAGAACATAGCAGTTTCTGTTTGGAAAATTAGGATACGAATGGATGTACGGATTTTGCGGATTACACGGATTCGTACATCCATCCGTATCGTCATTTTCCAAAATGGAAATTGCGGATACAACAAGAGATGGCATTTTACCTAAATTTTACGATAATGAGTGCTGTAAAATTCAAGATGACTCCTGTGAAAATATTATCCAAACCAAGACGCTACAAAATACGCTGTTCCTGCTGCCGCCGCACCTATCAACGCCGTCCGAAACGCACCCGATATTGGATTTTGTCCTATAATTTTATTTTTAAAATAACCAAATATGACTAATGCTATTAATGTAATGATTACAGACCAGCGAAAACTCACAGTGGTTTCTTCAAAAAAATAATAGGTACTTAACGGAATCAAGCCGCCAACAATGTATGCACCACCAATATTCAATGCCGATTGACGCGCCCTATCGGGGTCTGGTTTTTCCAAACCGAGTTCAAAACGCATCATAAAATCGACCCATTTATCACGGTCTTTTGCCAACGCTTCTACTACAATTTGTTGATGTGCTTCGCTCAACCCATACGCCGCAAACACTTCGCGCACTTCTTCTTTTTCGCGCTCGGGATACAAATGCGTCTCGTCATACTCCCGTTTGAGTTCCGCATTATAATGATCCACCTCCGTTTTACCCGCCAAATACCCCCCAAGACCCATTGCAATAGAGCCTGCAATAATTTCCGCAATGCCCGCCGTGAGGATAATTTTATTATTCGCAACCGCGCCACTCAATCCCGCCGCCAATGCAAACGGTACGGTTAAACCATCCGACATGCCTATCACAATGTCGCGTAACGTGTCAGAACTTTTGAAATGTTGCTCGT
>JBDKKX010000556.1:0-3849 GCA_039795795.1 Bacteroidota bacterium
AGCGGAGAGTTATGAAATTTGTTTTGTGCCCGATAATGATTATCGTGGTTTTTTGAAACGGCGGGTGCCGACTTTGGAAGCGTCGGTTGCGAATGGCAATTTTGTGAATACGAAAGGGGAAATTATTGGGAAGCATCAAGGTTATCCTTTTTATACGATTGGTCAACGGAAAGGTTTGGGGGTGGCTTTTGGGAAGCCGATGTTTGTGACTGAAATTCAACCGCTTACGAATACGGTGGTGCTGGGGGAAATCAGTGATTTGTTGCGCAATGGCATGACGGTTGGCAGGGTCAATTCGATGAAATATGCTGAAATTCCGACGGGTTTAGAGGTGACGACCCAAGTGCGTTATAATGATGGCGGTACGATGAGTGAGTTAATACCGTATAAGGATAGTAAGAGTGTTTATGTAGAGTTTTTGGCGAATGTGAAAGGGATTGCGCCCGGTCAATCTGCGGTTTTTTATGAAGGGGATGATGTGGTTGGCGGCGGTATTATTCATGGGAGTGCATTGAATTAAAATGATTTCGATACAATTGGAACGCGGATAACACGGATTGGGGCAGATTTGCACGGATTTCTATTTTGAATTTATGCTCAAAATGAAAATAAAACTAAAAAAATCCGTGTAAATCTGCCCCAATCCGTGTTATCCGCGTTCCAATTGTATCAAGTTTCATTTTACTGTATATTTTTTTCAAATTTCATTCAACAAAAAACAATGACGCGTTATCTTACCCTATTTTTCCTATTTTTTTGCCTTGCATGCAGCAAAAACGAAACCGAAACTTTATCCAAAATCGGTGCAGAATATTATCCGTTGACGATTGGCAAATCGATTACTTATCAAATCGATTCCATTATTTACGATACTTTAGCCCAAAATGTCAAAATAGATACTTACCGTTTGCAAGCGAAAGAAGTGTTGAAAGATACTTTTCGCAATCTTTTAGGGCAATTAATGTATCGAATGGAGCGTTTTGAACGTAAAAATGATTCAGATACTTGGGACATTAAAAATGTTTTTTCAGCGCAATTAACGGATAATCAAGCGATTCGCTTAGAAAATAATATGATTTTTTTAAAATTCCCGATTCCCGTTTTTGAAAAACAAACTTGGGATGGCAACGTTTTTATAGATGCAGGTTTGAAAATCCTTGTTGCGGGCGAAACGATTGAACCTTTTTCTAAAAAATGGACATTTTCAACGGAATCGCTTGGAAAATCGGAAGCGATTGGCAATAAGAATTTTACAGAAGTTTTAACCGTAAAAGCGCAAACCGACCCGAAAGTATTGACGGAATGGCGTTATCAACTCGAAAAATATGCAAAAGGGATTGGTTTAGTGTATCGTGAAGTCAAAATTTTGGATACGCAGCGTTTAGATGCAAACATTGCTTGGGAAAAAAAAGCGAGCAAAGGTTATATTTTAAGAATGACGGTTTTGAGTTACGAATAAAATAGTCTTATCTTTGAAGCCTCAGTACGAGATAAAAAAATTGCGATGCGAATAGGAACACAGATTTTACAGATTTTACGGATTTACACGGATTTTTTTTGGATTTCTATTCTAAAAACTGGCAAAAACTAAAAAATCTGTGTAAATCCGTAAAATCTGTAAAATCTGTGTTGTAAAATCTGTCCTAAAAAATCCATTAATCATTAATTACTCAAAAAATCCTTATGGCAAAAATCAAGGTAAAATTCGGCAAAGGAGAAATTGTTCTCACCAAAAGCACCAAACTCGTGGGTGTAAAAAGCAATAACACACGCGGTTTAGGCGACGATTTCGTCAAACAAAGCGCGCATCCGAATCTCGGCGGTTTCAAAGTCGTTCAATTGAAGAAAAAACGGAACGAGAAAATGGAGGATGTGTTAGAGAACACACGTTCGTTGGATCAAGTCGAAGTTTGTACCCATGTGTATCATGCACCGGGCAGTGATGTACCGATGGTTCCGACGGGGACTATCTTCATCACGTTCACGACGGGCGTTGCTGAAATTCGTCAATCTGAGATTTTGCAAGAGTACAGCCTTGATTTGAAAGAGCGTCGAGAAGACAATCGGGTTGTGGCAGTCGTCACGCCTGCTTCGCCGAATCCATTGAAATGTGCGATGGGTTTGCAGGAGAAAAAGGAAGTCAAATGGGCAGAACCTGATATTGATATGCCTGTACCGAGTTGTGTTTATGCGCAGCCGACGGATAATTTATTTCCAAATATGTGGCATTTGCAAAATAATGGCAAAGTCGTGGATAATCCTACTCAAAATTGGTTGATGAAGCCTGGTGCCGATGCGAAAGTTGTGGATGCTTGGAAAATATTGGATGGTTTTGGGAATCCCAACATAGTGGTTGCGGTGGTGGATAATGGTTTTGACACGACTCACCCCGATTTGAAGGATAAAGTGTTCAAACCTTGGGATATTTGGGATAATTCGCCTAAATTGCGGGTTGGTGACCCTACTTTCACGCATGGAACGCCTTGTGCGAGTGTTGCGATTGCGCCTTCTAATGGAATGGGGATGGTGGGTGCAGCACCTGTTGCGCGATTTATGCCTGTGAGTGGTACGGGTTTTAGCATCGAAACGACGGAAGCGATGTTTAATTATTGTATGAAAAATGGGGCGGATGTGATTAGTTGTAGTTGGGGTTCAGTGGATAGCAGTTATCAACTGGGTCCCGATAAAGTAGCTGCAATTGCGAAAGCAGCGCGAGAAGGACGCGGTGGAAAAGGCTGTGTGATTTGTTTTGCGGCGGGCAATGAAGGGGTGGATTATGTCAATTATTATGCAGTGCATCCTGACGTTATTTGCGTAGCCGCTTCGACGAGCGACGATATTCATCCCGATTATTCTAATACGGGTCCCGAAGTGACGATTTGCGCGCCCAGCAATGGTGGGTTTCCGATTTTAGCAGCGCGAGCATTTTGGGCAGAAGGTTCAAAAGATGAATTTTATTATGGAGATGGGGTAGATAGAGGCATTCGGTATCAACATTTTGGCGGTACTTCGAGCGCGACTCCTTTGGTAGCAGGGATTTGTGCTTTGATATTGTCGGCGAATCCTGATTTGACTGCGAAAGAGGTTAAAAAAATCTTGATTCAGACTTCTGATAAAATTGGTACGCCTGCGGATTACGATAGTCAAGGACATTCTAAATTGTATGGTTATGGTCGTGTGAATGCGGCAGCGGCAGTCAAAGAAGCCTTGAAACGCAGAGGCGTAACAGCAGGAACGACACAACCGACTCCGACTCCAACACCTGCTAAACCGACCACACCGACTCCTACACCTGTCCCGCCCACACCGACTCCTGCTAAACCGACAACGCCAACAGCACCTGCTACCAATACAATTAGCGGGTTTATGCGCTGGGGGACGAATTCTAAGATTCCAACAGAAGGTTTTAGTGTGCAAGCGGGCAGTTTCACGCAATTGGACAGTATTAAAGCCGTTGCTCCAAAATTAGAAACTCAATTTAAACAACCTGTTTATTGGCATGTGTCTGGCACAGGTGCAGCTACGATTTATAGGGTTTTTGTAGGCTATTGTGGTACTTTGGCGGAGGCAAATAAAATTCAAGTTACCTTGAAAAATGGAGGCGTGAATGGTTTTACGAAAGATTTGAGTACTTTGAAATAAGCATTTGGGATACACTGGAATTAGGATTAAATGAGCTTTTTTTAGGATTAAATAGGATTGATTTTTTAGGATTGAAATCTTAGTACGTGACAAAAATACTTTTCGGCACAGATTAAACAGATTCAACGAGATTTTCACAGATTTTTTTTGATTTTTAATGCTTAAAATCCAAAAAAATCTGTATAAATCTCGTTGAATCTGTTCAAT
>JBDKKX010000557.1:0-3838 GCA_039795795.1 Bacteroidota bacterium
GTACATAGGACACATAGATTTTTTGCAAAAAATCTATGTGTCCTATGTACCTATGTGTTTGCAAAAAAAATCTATGTGTCCTATGTACCTATGTGTTTGCAAAAAATCGCGTCCCAATCAAACCAACAATGAATAGAACTTTTTCCCTTAATTTGCTTTTTCTAATTGCCGTCAATCTGTTGATAAAACCATTTTTTATTTTTGGCATTGACAGAACCGTTCAAAATCAAGTGGGCGCGGAAACGTATGGTATGTACGCCGTTCTGACCGATTTGGCATTCTTGTCCATGATTATCAATGATTTCGGTATTCAAAGTTTTAATAATAGACTTATTGCCCAATCCCCCAAATTATTAAACAAATATTTTCCAATTATTTTTGTTTTAAAATTATGTTTATGTGGTTTATACGCGTTCATCACTTTTGGGCTATTTTTCGTCTTGAATTATGAACCAAAATATTTTAAATTAATTTTTTTGTTGACGCTGAACAGTGTTTTAAATTCCCTCATTCTTTATTTTCGTTCTTGCATTGCAGGACTTGGCTGGTATCGAACCGATAGCTGGTTTTCCGTTTTGGACAAATTTTGTTTGGTTTTATTTGCAAGTGTTTTGTTATGGATGCCCTTTTTTGCACCTCATTTTGAAATAACCTATTTCGTTTATGCACAAACTTTAAGTTTAATGATTGCAGTAACCATTGGTTTTCAATGGATTATAATAGAAATAGAGGTTTTAAAATTTAAATTTAATCCTAAAATTCTATGGGTCATTTTGCGGCACAGCTATCCTTACGCATTAACAGTTTTGCTAATGACACTTGCCACAAAAACCGACAAAATGTTAATAGAACGCTTATTGCCCGATGGAAAAGCGCAAGCAGGCATGTACGCAGCCGCCTATCGACTGTATGACGCAGCGAATATCATCGGATTTTTGTTTGCAGGACTCTTGTTGCCGATGTTTGCAAAACGATTGAAAGCGCGTGAAACGGTGCATGACTTGTTAAAATTAAGCAGTGACTGGATTTGGGCAGGGTCAATAGCGGGCGCAATGGCAATTTTGCCGTTTCGACAAGCAATAATGGTCCTGCTTTATCCAAATTGTAGCGCGTCCGCAGGAGACATATTAGGATTATTGATGTTCGCATTTGTGGCAACCGCTTTAGGGTCTTATATATATGGTGCGTTATTAACAGCAGGCGGTTTTTTGATAGAATTGAGTCGTATCTTTTTGATAATCTTCCTTTTAAATATTGTTTTAAATTTTATATTAATACCGACTTATCAAGGCGTTGGCGCAGCAATGGCAGCTGTGATAACTCAAAGTGTGGCATTGGTAGCACAAATTGTTTTGGCTAAAAAATTATTAAAATTGCCAATGGACACCATTCGTTTTGCAAAATATATTTTATACGCTATTTTATTATGCATAATTGCGTTTGGAATACCACAAATATTGCCTAATTTAGATTGGCGTTTGCAAGCAAGTGCAATATTCGTTATTTCTATATTTTTATCAAGCATATTTGGTTTTTTAAATATTTCATCCGCAATGTCTTTAAAATCATAACCTCTGGAATTAGGATTAAATGAGATTTTTTTGGAATTAAATAAGATTGATTATTAGGATGATTGGGATTTATCAAGTCAAAAGTTGCATAAATCCCAATCATCCTAATAATCAATCTTATTTAATCCCAAAAAAATCTCATTTAATCCTAATTCCAACGATTTTCTTAAAAAAACTGCCCAAAATTCGTGCTCATCGCTGCAACAACGGATTCATATTTTTTGAATTGTTTTTTTGGGAAACGAAAAATCATATACGATTCTTGCAAATCTCCTTGAATCGGAATTTCCGACAACATGACACCATATAATATGGTGTGCATTTTAGTTTCCGCTAAAAACAGCGCGTTCAAATCCTCTTGATTTCGGCAAGAATAAATTAATTTTGCATTTTTTAAAGGTGCATCGGCTCGATTTTGCGCAATTTTCAAGATAGAATCCAATTTTGCGACGATTTTTTGATGTTCTTCGGGCGTTTCTGGACAATTTTTGTGTGGAATCACGTTCCCAAGGTAATATTGAATTGCCACTGTATCCTCAGGCGCGAACGCTGTCAAAGTATCCGTCTGTATCCAATGGGCGTTACGCGGCGCGTGAAAAGCACTCGGATAACAAAATAAATAACCATGTAATTCATTGCGCCCGCCCGTCAACTGGATTTTTACCTTGTTTTTAAACCAGTTGGCTTTATCACAGTTTTCTACGGGGCGGTGGCAAGCATTCAAAAAAATAAGTATTAAAATAATTAAATAATTGTTTTTCATAGATTTGTACATGATTAAAAAAAATATCTTTATAAAAATTTGAAAATGCAAAATTCCAAAGATTTTTTGAATAATATTGCACTTTGAAACCAATTAATTACATAAATCATTGAATATGAAGATTTTATTGCTCGGTAGCGGCGGACGCGAACATGCGTTGGCTTGGAAAATGTCCCAAAGTCCGCTTTGTAAAGAATTATTTATCGCTCCAGGAAATGGCGGGACGGCGGCGCATGGCACGAATGTTCCACTTCCTATCAACGATTTTGATAAAATTAAAAAATTTGTTTTGAAAATCGGGATTGATATGGTGGTGGTCGGACCTGAAGAACCTTTAGTGCGCGGTATTTGGGATTTTTTCAAAACGGATGTGGATTTAAAACAGATTGCTGTCATTGCGCCTTCCAAAGAGGGTGCGCAATTGGAAGGCAGTAAGGCTTTTGCTAAAAAATTTATGGCAGAAGCTCAGATTCCGACGGCGGCGTATTGCGAAGTGAGTCATTATCAGCAAGGGGTTGATTTCTTGAAAACGTTGAAGCCGCCTTATGTTTTGAAAGCAGATGGTTTAGCGGCGGGCAAAGGCGTATTGATAATCAATGAGTTAGCAGAAGCAGAACGTGAATTAAAGGCGATGTTGGAAGGCAAATTTGGTGCTGCGAGTTCCAAAGTGGTGATTGAGGCGTTTTTAAAAGGCATTGAATTTTCGGTTTTTGTGTTAACGGACGGAATAAATTATAAAATTTTGCCTGTTGCCAAAGATTATAAACGGGTTGGCGAAGGCGATACAGGGTTGAATACGGGCGGCATGGGGGCGGTTTCGCCTGTCCCGTTTGTGGATAAAACGATGATGTCGAAGGTGGAAGAACGTATTATTATTCCAACAATTAATCATTTGAAAGCCAGAAAGATTATTTATAAAGGATTCATTTTCATTGGTTTAATTAGCGTTGAAGGCGAACCTTTTGTCATCGAATATAATTGCAGATTAGGGGATCCAGAAACAGAAGTGGTGATTCCGCGCTTGCGCAATGATTTGGTGAAATTGTTTGATTTGTTGGATAAAGGGCGACTTTCGGAAGCGAGCATTATGCAAGACCGTCGTACGGCAACAACAGTGATGTTGACGGCGGGTGGTTATCCGAATCATTACAAAAAAGGCGATGAGATAACGAATTTGCCTCAAAATGAGGCTGCTTTGGTTTTTCACGCGGGTACACACGCGTTACCCGATGGCAAATTGGTTACAAATGGGGGTCGAGTGATAGCAGTAACGGCTTTGGGAGACGATATGGAGGCGGCATTGGCGATTTCAAACCAAAATGCTAAAATGATTTGTTTTGAAAATAAATATTATCGGACAGATATTGGCTTGGATTTGATGATGGAAAAAGTTTGAATAAATGTGATATAATTGGAACGCGGATAACGCAGATTTTGCAGATTTGCGCGGATTTTTTATTCGTTTTGCTTCAATTTATCGTGTAAATGCAAAAAAATCCGTGCG
>JBDKKX010000558.1:0-3833 GCA_039795795.1 Bacteroidota bacterium
TTGGTATTTTTAGGATTTTAATCCTAAAAATACCAAAAATCAATCCCATTTAATCCTAAAAAAATCCCATTTAATCCGAATTCCAACGGACTACTCTAATGATTCCCAAATCATCCGTCGGTTTCAATCCCCACTCCTTTTGTACCTTCAACATTTTCAGATGCAACATTTTATCCTGCTCGTTGAAGGATTTATCCACCAACAAATAAGTAAGGGCATCTTTTTCCAAAACGATTGCCCTGTCATCAAACCGACTAAACGTCAAAATCCCATCTGTCGCAATGCTAATATCCTCAATTTGTTCAAAATGATTGACCTGCTGTTGCTGTGCATACCAAACCTCAAAATTTTCAGCCAAATGATAACCCAAATAATCAGGTCGATTTTCTTGTTGATATTCAATGATTTGCGCGTTGCAAACGAGGACTCCATCGCCAACGGTAAGGACACTGGCATTCCATTGTTGAGTATCCAAAATCATTAAAATCAGGGTAGAGAGCATTTCTTCGCGTTCCAATTGCAATTTATTTTTCAGTTCATTCAACTCCAAAAACAGTTGATGACTAACCGATTTCAATAAATATGGATTGGTAAAATGCTTTTTTTCGATAAATTCTTTGAAATAAAAGCCTTTGGCTATCTTTCGCAAGAGTTTACCGATGAGGGTCGAGATGAGATAGCTGTCCACACCCATCGTACAACCGTCCATGACAGCGCAAAGCCATTGATTTTGTCCTATTTTTTCATGGACAAGGAAATCTTCACAATGATTGGTGTGGTGTTCACCGATTTGAAGGATGGAATGAATTTTCATAATGCTTATGACGCATTTTGCCTGATTTTTTACAAAAAAAAACGCTCAATAATCCAAAATAATCCTATTTTTGCAAATAAAAATCATATAAAATGACAATTGAATTATTAAAATATGCTATTATTCAAGAGGTAACACTATTTAAAAGCGAATGGGCTCTTTTAAAATTAAAAGAAATTTTGAAAGAATTAGCTCAAGAAGAGGCTCAAAAACAGTTACTTTTTAAGCCGACGCGCAAAAAATTGATATTAGCAGAACTTAAAGAAGAGCAAAATTATAAAGGTGCCAATCGTGCTGTCCTTAATTATGCCATCGCACAAATGGACATTAAAGAACCTATTGAAACTTTGCTTGCTCAATTAACACCTTAATCATCAATGAATTATTTATTTGATACGAACCTTATTTTGTTTTATTTGCGCAATGAAACGAAAATTATCAATTATGTAGATAATCGGTATCAGCCGTTTGCCACATCCAACACTCCTTTAATTTCGATTGTTAGCATTGCAGAATTGAAAGCGATTGCTATGAGAAATGATTGGGGACAACACAGATTATTGCATCTCCAAATGTTTCTGAACGAATTTGTAAGAGTGGATATTAATTCGGAAGATGTATTTGAACGGTATGCTGAAATTGACACATTTAGTCAAGGTAAATTAAAAACAAAACCATTATTAGATTCCGCTCGAAACATGGGAAAAAATGATTTGTGGATTGCCGCTACAGCATCTGTTTTGAATGTATCTCTTTTAACGACCGATAAGGACTTTCAACATTTAAATGGTGTTTATGTAGATTTGCATTATATAGACAGAGCAAGCTTGTGAATCTTTTTCCAAAAAAATAAAAAATATGTCTGAACTTACCCAACACCATTTAAATATCGTTCAAGCCCTTCGGGATACCGTTCAAGAATATTGTCAAGAAACCGTTTCGGAAGATTATCGGTATGATGCCGCATTAGAAAACCATTATTTTGGTTCAGAAGCAGCGATTCACATTGTGACGCGCTTGCTGGGCGGTTATGAAGCCGAGTTTTTTGAAGATGGCAAAATTTCGCACGATGTTTACGAAATCACTTTTTTGCACGACGCGTTTGGACATGAGTTTTCTTTCTGTTTCGAGGAAGAGAATGAAAATATGAGTGGTTTATCGCGGCGCGTGAGCATCTACGGCAATTGTGACGAAGCGGATGCTGCAAATATCGAAGCCATTTTTTGGGAGCGATACGCTGCGTTTCATTAGATTTAAATTAGTTTTGCGCGTTTTTTAACGAACCAAAAAAATCAAAACCATGTCTAACGCCTTTTATCGCGTTCCCAAAGCGGTCAATGAACCGATTTTGACATATCGTCCCGATAGTGCTGAAAAAAGCGCGCTTAAAAATGCACTTCAGGCTTGCAAATCGGAAGTAATGGATATTCCGATGCGCATTGGCGGCAAAAAAATAACGACCAGCGAATTAGTGGCGATCCATCCTCCGCATGAATTGAGTCATACATTGGGTTATTTCCATCGGGGCAATGCGACGCACGTACAAGCAGCGATTGATGCCGCGTTAAATGCCAAAGCCGATTGGGAAAATATGCCTTGGCAAGAACGAGCTGCTATTTTTTTGAAGGCGGCGGATTTATTATCGGGTCCGTTCCGGGCGCGGATGAATGCGGCTACCATGTTGTGCCAATCCAAAACGGTTTTTCAAGCAGAGATTGACGCAGTAGCGGAAATGGCAGATTTTTTCCGTTTCAACGTGCAATTTATGACGGAAATCTATCAGCAACAACCAGAAAGTGTAGCAGGGATATGGAATCGGACGGAATATCGCCCTTTGGAAGGTTTCGTCTTTGCATTGACCCCGTTTAATTTCACATCGATTGCGGCTAATTTATGTGCTGCACCTGCAATGTTGGGGAATGTGGTTGTTTGGAAACCTGCGGATACCCAAATTTACTCTGCACACGTAATCATGGATTTGTTGGAAGCGGCGGGATTGCCTGCGGGCGTTATTAATTTGGTGTATTGCGATGGACCCGTTGCGGGCGATGTGATTTTCAAACACCCTGATTTTGCAGGGTTGCATTTCACGGGCAGTACGAAAGTGTTTCAAACCTTGTGGCAACATATCGCGGTTCAATTGCCGAAATACAAAACCTATCCGCGCATTGTGGGCGAAACGGGTGGAAAAGATTTTATTATGGCGCATCCTTCGGCGGAAGTAAAATCGTTAGCCGTAGCATTATCTCGCGGGTCTTTTGAATATCAAGGGCAAAAATGTTCGGCATCGTCTCGGGCTTATCTGCCCAAATCATTGTGGGCAGCCGTGAAAGATTTTATGATAGCCGATGCAAAAACCTTTAAAATGGGCAATCCAGAAGATTTTCGGAATTTTATTTCGGCAGTCATTGATGAACGCTCTTTTGACAAAATTGCTCAATACATCGCCCGCGCTAAAAATTCAAAAGATTGCGAAATTATCATTGGAGGGCATTGCGATAAAACCAAAGGTTATTTCATCGAACCGACCGTGATTGTGACGACAAATCCCAATTATGAAACGCTTTGTGAAGAATTATTTGGTCCCGTTTTGACGATTTACGTGTATAATGACAAAGATTATGTTAAAACTTTGGAACTCGTCAATAAAACTTCGCCTTATGCTTTGACAGGTGCTATTTTTTCGATGGATAGGGCTGCTTTGAATATTGCTTTTGAAAAATTGCGGCATGCGGCGGGTAATTTTTATATCAATGATAAGCCGACAGGCGCGGTCGTCGGTCAACAACCTTTTGGGGGGGCGCGGGCGAGTGGTACGAATGATAAAGCAGGTTCTGTATTGAATTTATATCGTTGGTTATCGGCGAGAACCATTAAAGAAACCTTTGTGCCGCCGACGGATTATCGGTATCCTTTTATGGCTGCCGAATAATTTTTTTTTTAACACATAGGGACATAGGAAACATAGTTTTTTTAACACATAGGGACATAGAACACATAGGAAAATCTATGTGTTCTA
>JBDKKX010000559.1:0-3828 GCA_039795795.1 Bacteroidota bacterium
GAATGATGAATGATGAATGATGAATGATGAATGATGAATGATGAATGATGAATGATGAATGATGAATGATGAATGATGAATGATGAATTTTAAAAATTCATCATTCATCATTCATCATTCATCATTCATCATTCATCATTTTGTCTACTATTTTTTAAGTTTTTTCGCATCCAACCATTTTTTAAAATACGTCCAACTCGTTTCATTCGGACGTTTATCATCCAAAGGCGGCGCAGTTTTAAACGCAGGCAATTCGGTTTGAATATAATCCCGCAATAAAGTCGGAATTGCTTCAAAGGTTTTCACCTTTTTGCCCGAACCGTTGAAAATCAATTGTCCCGCCAAATCGCCCATTTCCATCCAAGGCATCCATTTGCAAACCCGCGTCCACGAAATAATAACGTCGTCTGCCCGTTCTTTTGCCGCTATTAATTCTGTTTCGGGTACGGAAAAATTAAACATTTCCATCGCTTGATACGTCCCACCAACGTAAGTTTGATAATCCCCACCCAGCGGATTCGGGTAAAAAAGCGGTATTTGAACGTCCCAAAAAATCGTCCCCGCCAAATTCCGCAAAGCATTATCCACCTCTTTGGGCGCAAAAGCAGGACGCATATTCACAGGGTCATTCGCGATATGCACGACCTCCACTTCTTTATTCGTCCAAGGACTTTTCCAAGTTTTCAAAATTTGCTTGGTTTTCGGGTCGAGAAACAACAATACTTCTCGGCTAACTTGTTGATAACCAATGCCTTTTACGGAATCTTTCACCGTCGCAGTCGCCCGAACGTTCATCGCTACGTATGTAAATAATAATTTATCTCGTTCGCCCGGAACACGGCTATAAACCGTTCCTTCCCAAGCGTAAAAACAATTTTCACCTTCTTTTAAAGAAGATTGAATTTTGCGTTGTGCTAACAGCACATCTGCGGGTTTGGATAAATCCAATTTTTGTTGTGCCGCACAACTCGTTATCCATAAAAGCGGCAGTAGCCAGACTAAAAAACGCATTGAGTTCGATTATTTGGTTTGAAAGAAATTATTTTCGATGCAAATGAAAGCAAAATTACCGACCTAACAAAAGATTTTTCTTATGTTTGCGCCGTTTGAATTCGATTACTACATAAAAAAAGTCACCACTATGAAACAAACCTTTTGGGTCGCACTTTGTACAGCATTCTTTTTAACGGCTTGCGGCAGTGAAAATACTGCCGAAAAACCTGCTATCGACACCAATCCGACCGATGTTGCGGAAGCTATCCATAGTTTTTTTAGTTGGTACGGCGACAATGCAGACCGTATCGAAGAAATCAGTTTTGCCGTCGAAAAAGGAGGGCATTTAACGCTGGATGAAGCCAAATTACAAAATTATCTATCTGAATTGAAAAAATCGGGCTTTGTTTCGGATGAATTAATTGCAGATGAGCAAAATTATTATCATGCCTGCGCCAAAATCTGGGCAACCGAACCTGCAAGTCATGCAACGGGTACTGCCGACCGCTATTTATGCGCCCCCAAAGCGGTCGTCTCAGCTTATGAAAAAGCACCTGTGACCGCAACTGTTACAGGCAACCGCGCCAAAGCGGTGATGACTGTATCACCCAACAATACACACACGTTTGAAATGAAGAAAGAAAATGGCAAATGGTATTTAGCAAAACCGAGTTGTGGCGAACCGAATGTCAAATATTAACACACCTGTCAGGTTTTTCAAACCTGACAGGTGTGTTAACCTATTTTTAATTTTAGCAAAAATTTCTACACAATGAAACAAAATCTTCTTGCGGCAGCTTGTGCTGCTTTGATGTTCACTGCCTGCGGCGGAGATAAATCCACCAAAAAGCCTAATGCCCCTGCTCAAAAAATGGAAAAAGCCGCGCCAAGTGCGGACGAAACCGCAATTGCAGATGCGATTCATGGTTTTTTCACTTGGTACAACGATAATGTAGACCGTATCGGCGATATTGGTTTTGCCATCGAAAAAGGCAAACACATGACGCTGGACGAAAAAAAATTACAAGAATATGTCGGTGAATTAAAAAAATCGGGCTTTGTTTCCGACGAATTAGGCGTAGATGAAACGAAATATTATCAGGCTTGTGCCAAAATTTGGGCAACGGAATCCTTAGACCAACCGTCAACTGGTTTGGCATTAGACCGTTATCGTTGCGCATTTGACTATGTTGCCCCGTATGATAAAGCACCTGTAACGGCAACCATCACGGGCGACCGCGCAAAAGCAGTGTTAGCCTTATCTCCGCAAGATTTGCACAATTTTGAGTTGAAAAAGGAAAATGGCAAATGGTTATTGTCAAAACCAAGTTGTGCCGAAACGAATGTAAAATATTGATTTGGGAAATGACGATACGAATCGATGTGCGGATTTCACGGATTGGTACGGATTTTTTCTTGTCCTTCCGTTGTCCTTCCGTAGGAATCTGAGTTTCCTACGGAAGGACAACGGAAGGACAAGAAAAAATCCGTACCGCATCCGTGAAATCTGTAAAATCCGTACATACTATTCGTATCTCAATTTTTCCGAATTATCCTTCCGAAATCCGTTCACGGGACAAAAATAGGGTGTTTTGAGCTTTCTTGCAAGTAATTATAAAACTTTTTGTAAATTTATTTAAAACAAATATTTAAAATTTTAAATAAAAGTTTTTTGCGATTGAAATTCTTAGATAATGTATAAGATACACTATCTTTGCGGCGCATCTCATTCTTTTTTTTTGTTAACCGTAAAAGTGGTAAAATGGCTTGAAAATTAGTTCATTTTGTCATAAAATATATTAAATATATCAAAGCAATATGTTGGTAATTGTGGACAGTGGCTCAACCAAGGCGGATTGGCAAATTATCCATGCAGACGGCAGCCGCGAATTGCATAAAACGATGGGTTTCAATCCTTTCTTCCACAATGCAGACCGTGTGGAAACGGAATTGAGAAAAGATTTCACTCAAAAAGTGGCTTGTGATAAAGCGCGTTGGGTGTATTTTTATGGCGCGGGTTGCTCGGATGCGATGCGTTGTAACATCATACACACGGGTTTGAAACGCATTTTCCCGAATGCGGAAGTCCTTGAAGTGGATCACGACTTATTGGCTTGTGCGCGGGCGGTGTGCGGCACGAAGGCGGGCATTGCGTGCATCATTGGCACGGGTTCCAATACGTGTTTGTACGACGGTAAGAAAGTGGTGGACAACGTTTCTAATCTTGGTTTTTTGTTGGGCGATGAAGGTTCGGGGTCGCATTTGGGTAAACGCTTGATTCGTGCCTATTTTTATCGGGAATTACCTTCCGAAATTCACGAAGATTTTGAAGAAGCGTATCCTGAAGGCAAAAGAGAGATTTTAAATAAAATATATTCGCCTGGAGCGAATGTATATTTAGCTTCTTTTGCGACTTTTATATCGGCGCATAAAAAACATTTTTTTATTCAAGAATTGGTGAGCGCGTCTTTTAAAGAGTTGATTATTCGGCATATTTTGAAATATGAAGGTTGTCAGCGCGTTCCTATCAACTTTATTGGGTCGATTGCGTACCATTTTCAAGACATTTTGAAAATGGCGTTGGAAAAACATAATTTAAAGATGGGGATTGTCATTAAAAAACCAATTGACAATCTTGTGCAGTTTCATCTGGAACATTTAAACAATATGCAGCATAGTGATAAATGAGGAATGCAGAATGAGGAATTTTAATAATTGAACGGTACGCTGGAATTGGGATTAAATCGGATTTTTTTGGGATTAAATCGGATTGATTTTTAAGATTTTTAGGATTCGCAGTATTTTATTGGATAATCCTAAAAATTTTAAAAATCA
>JBDKKX010000560.1:0-3826 GCA_039795795.1 Bacteroidota bacterium
AATCATTGCGAATCAAATCGACAATCGTAAAATGTTCTGCTTTTTCCTTTTCATCATTTAAAATCAAGTGTTTCGCATTCGGAATCGACGCGTCAATCGTTCCTTTCATCGGAAAAGCACTAATTTTCCCCGTTTCCTCAATTCGCACAAACGATTCAGGCGAAAAAACCGTGAAATCATTTTTAAACAACAATTTGTATTTAGCGCGACTGTATTGAAAAATCGTTTTCAACGAAAGATTCGTATCAATCAACGTCGGAAAAGTCAAATTCAATAAAAAAGAATTGCCATACCGTAATTCGTTTTGAACTTGTTGGAAAGCGCGCTCATATCGCGTCCATTCCATCGGTTGTTTGTGAAAACGAATGGGTTTTGAAAAAATAGATTTAAATTTATCATAGTTTGTAAAACCTTGAATATCATAGAAAATGGCTGCTTTTGCCGCTTCTTCCAACGGCAAAACAATGGATTGCGTTTGATTGAAATTAATGATGAACAAAAAAGGTTTTTCATTAGAACCCAATTCATTCATGCGTGCGATAGTTTGATAACGATTTAATAGCATATTTTTTTATCCAGAAAGGGTACAAAGGAACAAAAAAATGGTTTCAATTGTACCTTTTCAGATAAAAAATAGTATTTAATTTGGACTTTCGTTTACAATAATTTGTTACTGCTTGACAAATTTCGCAGCAAAAAAATGTCCTTGTGTATCAAACCCGTGTATAAGGTAATTGCCTGCGAGCAAATTTTGTACATTTAATTGATTATCAATTGATTGTAACATAGATTGCCCAATCATGTTAAATATTTCATAACGAGATGCGCCATCAATTGTTAATATATTGTTTACCAATGTAGGTTTTATGGATACCAAGGCGTTGCTGACTTGTTCAACGGGGACAGCATTCGTCTTCCAAATAGCAATGCAACTGATGCCTGATACGGATGTTCCACCTGGTGCAACAGTCGCGAAATTACCGCCGACATATAAGTCAGCACCGTTTGACATTAATTTTAAAACGCCACCACTTAACCCTTTGTCTAACGCAGACCAAGCAGTACCATTCCATTTGGCAATAGCATTTAACCCATCAACCCATATACCACCGAAATCAACTTTTGTGAACAAACCTCCAACGTAGAGGTCGTTACCTATCACAGCAATTGAACCAACATCATCATTTAAACCGTAATCCAATGCAGACCAAGTCGTGCCATTCCATTTTGCAATTTTATTCAAGCCAATCACTTCATTACCATTCATACCAACTCCTGTAAAAATGCCTCCAACATAGACACTCACGCCACTAACCACGATGGTACTAACCCCTCTATTTAAGCCTTTGTCTAAAGCAGACCAAACACTACCATCCCAAACAGCAATATAATTCAAACCTGTTGTTGGCATTCCTCCTAATCCAACATCTGTGAAATTACCCCCAATGTACAAATTTGTGCCACTGACACAAATTGCGCCTACTGCACTATTTAAGCCTTTATCCAAAGCCGACCATGATATACCATTCCATTTTGCAATATAATTCAACCCTGTTGTGGGCGTACCACCAGTTCCAACGGCTGTAAAAAATCCTCCGACATATAAGTTTGTACCATTCACTGTAATAACATTTACTTGACTATTTAACCCTTTCCCTAAAGCGGACCATGCTGTGCCATTCCATTTTGCGATGTAATTCAACCCCGTAACAGGTGCGCCCCCAAAAGTCGTTCCATTAAAATCGCCGCCAACATATACGTCTGTACCGTTCACAGCAATCGTATTAACCCTGTTGTTCAAGCCTTTATCAAGAGCAGACCATGTTATCCCATTCCATTTTGCGATATAATTCAAATCGGCTACTGTTGAACCGTCTATACCAACTCCTGTGAACCATCCTCCGACGTACACGTCTGTACCACTTATAGCCATCGCAGTAACCATCTTGTTTAAACCCTTATTTAAAGGATTCCATGTAAGCGGTGGTTTAGGGTGAAGTATAGGACCTTTTATTGGATCTAATATCACATACCAGCCAGCAATATTAAGTGTGCCAGTAAACCCTGTCATCAAGTTGAGGGTGCCATTGGGCAAGACTAAATCATCTGTGGTAAAAGTTGTTGCTTTTAAGCGCAATACCCCAAAGCAGGTTAAGATAATAAAAAAAAATGATTTCATGAAGTAATTTGAAAATTTAATTATAAAAAAGTTTTGATATTTTTTGCGAAAAAAGTTTTGAAAAATTTCTGAAAAAGATACAGGCTTTTTATTTGAATCCCAATTGATCCTTCGGTAAAATAGTTTAATCGTATTTTAGTTACACTATAAGGATGCAAAGAAAGCAAAAAAAAACGGTTTAACTGGTATGATTGAACAAAAAATGATTTTGTCGCATTGCGTTTTGTTATTTTCACATCGAAAAAAATTAACTTTACAGTTGATTTTTTCATCATTAAAATACGAAGCATGAAATTGACATTCTTCATTCAAACAATGCTCCTCAGCATTACGACCATTTCATTGGCTCAAACGGTTAATACACAACAACTTACAGGTTTGAAATTGCGCAATATCGGTCCCGCAGGTATGTCGGGACGCGTGACCGCCATTGACGTAGATTTGAAAAACGATATTATTTATATCGGGGCGGCTTCGGGCGGCGTTTGGAAATCTGCTTCAGGTGGGATTCGCTGGGAGCCGATTTTTGACAAACAGCCTTTGCAATCGATTGGGGCAATTGCGGTCAGCCCGCACAATCCATCCGAAATTTGGGCGGGAACGGGCGAAGGCAATCCGCGCAATTCTCAAAATTTTGGCGAAGGCATCTATAAATCCTTGGATGGCGGCAAAAATTGGAGTTACATGGGGTTGAAAAACACGAAAACCATTCATCGCATCGTCGTCCATCCCAAAAATCCACTGATTGTAACGGTTGCAGCATTGGGTTCGTCTTGGGGCGCGAATCCTGAACGAGGTGTTTTTCAAACCCGAGATGGAGGCAAAACTTGGGCTAATATCTTGAAAGTCAATGATTTAACAGGTTGTGCGGATTTGGTTCAAGACCCGCAAAATCCGAATAAAATGATTGCGGCGATGTGGGAATACGAGCGCAAACCTTGGACTTTTACCTCGGGCGGCAAAGGTTCGGGCATTTACGTCACGCACAATGGGGGCGAAACTTGGGAAAAACGGGGTGAAAAAGAGGGTTTGCCTGCGGGCGAATTAGGCAGGTGTGGGATTGCGATTGCGCGTTCCAAGCCCAATGTGGTTTATGCGATTGTGGAAGCGAAGGAAAATGCGATTTACAGAAGCGATGATGGCGGCGGAAAATGGCAAAAAGTGGGTCAAAATGGGGATAGACCGTTTTATTATGCTGAAATGTATGTTGACCCACAAAATGAAAATCGTTTATATAACATTTATTCTATGGGTGCTCGGAGCGACGACGGAGGCAAATCTTGGCGGGTGTTTATGACCTACGAAAGCGTTCATCCTGACCACCATGCGTTTTGGATTCATCCCGAAAACCCGAATTATATGATTGATGGCAATGATGGCGGTTTAAATATCTCTCACGACATGGGGGCGAGTTGGCAATTTTGTCAAAACCTGCCTTTGGGACAGTTTTACCACCTCAACGTCGATAATGAGACACCATATAATATATATGGTGGGTTGCAGGACAATGGCACTTGGGTCGGTCCGTCTTCGGTTTGGAAATCGGGCGGGATTCGGAATGCGGATTGGCAAGAAGTGTTGTTTGGCGACGGTTTTGATGCGATGCCGCGTCGGGATAATCCTCGATATTTGTTTGCGATGTCGCAA
>JBDKKX010000561.1:0-3818 GCA_039795795.1 Bacteroidota bacterium
AAAAAGTCAAAGCAGCTTATGATGAGTTAGAAAAAAATAAATAGGTGTAACTGAAACCTATCAAAAATACTTTTCGGCACAGATTGAACAGATTCAACGGATTTTCACAGATTTTTTTTGATTTTCAATCATTAAAACCCAAAAAAATCTGTATAAATCTCGTGGAATCTGTTCAATCTGTGCCGAAAAGTATTTTTGTCACGTACTAAGCCTGTACTGAGAAAATTTACCCAACGACCGAGCGCAAAACTTCTAAAGGAGACTTGCGGACAATCCCGCGCATATTCAACAAACCGATGATGACAACGAGTGCGGTTATAATCAGCGGAGTCAAAATCAACGGTTTCCAATCGACACTAAATGGCGTTGAAAAAATATATTTTGATAAAGCATAAGTCGCTACTAATGAAAGAATTACGCCCGCAAAACTGGATAATAAACCTAACAACAAATATTCTAATCCATTAATATTCAAAATCTGCCAACGACTTGCGCCCAACGTTCTTAACAAAACACTTTCACGCACGCGTTGAAATTGGGTCAAAAATACAGAACCAATCAGCACTAATAAACCAGTCAAAATCGAAAACATTGCCATAAATCGGATTACAAAGGCAACTTTCGTCAATACTTCATCCACTGTTTTCAAAACGCCATTTAAATCGACGACCGATACAGATGGAAATTTTTTAACCATAATCGTTTGAAAAGCAGCAGATTGTGCCGCAGATGCCGTCCGCGTAACCACGACATGAAATTGAGGCACATCTTTTGCCAAAGCATTTTCAGGAAAAACAACGAAGAAATTCGTTTGCATTCGATTAAAATCCACTTTGCGAATGCCCGTTACAATCGTTTCTTTTATCACCCCTTGAACATTAAACGTCAATCGAGTACCGACTTTCGCATGCATATTTTCTGCAATGCGCTCTGCCAATGTTACGCCAATCACACCATCTTCGCCCACTTTTGCAATGTCAACGCCCGGCATTTTGCCTTCCATCATTTTTTCGGAACTAATCAACGTATCTCGGTACGTAACACGGTATTCCCGTTCAAAAACCCATCTTGGGATGCCTGATTTATCGCGTTTTCCACCTCTTTTTTCGCCTGCTGGTCTATCTTCTTTTTTAAAATCGTCGCGAGTCTTGCCGTCAATCGCTTCCAAATTGATCGTTACCACAGGTACTTGCTGAATCACAGGCATTAGATTTTGACGCACCAAATCTGCAACTGCCTGTTTATCCGCCGATTGAATATCAAAAACAATCATATTCGGTTGTGAACCCGCCCCTGCAAACGTAATTTGTTTTAACAAAACTTGCTGAATCAATAACAAAGTCGAAATCAACATCGTCCCCAATCCGATACTTACGACTAACGTAACGGTTTGATTATTAGGACGATATAAATTAGCAATGCCTTGCCGCACGACATAACTCCAACCCGAAGGGAAAAATTTGCGCAACAAGGTCATTAAACTGGTCGCAATCGCCGTCAATAATAATAAGGCTGCTCCCACTCCACCGATAAATCCAAGGGAAACATGAACACTTTTAGTTTGAAACCAGCTAAATCCAAAGATTGAAATAAAAATTAAACCATATATCAACCATCGAATCGGGTCTCTCGACGTTTCCGCATCATCGTTTCCGCGCAAAACGCGCAAAGGCGATGTCCGCCGAATCATCAATAACGGCAGCAAGGCAAATAAGACGGACATGCCCAAACCAATTAAAATGCCTTGACTGATTGCAGAAAAGGATGCATTCGTGCTTACATCGTCAATCGGCAAGAATTCTCTTAGTACTTTTGGGATTGCTTTTTGCAAAACCGTTCCCAATGTTGCCCCAACAAGGGCACCGCCCAAGCCCATAAACACAATTTGTATCAAAAATATCAAAAAAGACTGTTGCCCACTCGCGCCCAAAGTGCGCAAAATCGCAACAGTTGCCAATTTATCTTTGATATAAATATTGACCGCGCTCGCTACCCCGATACAACCCAATAATAAAGCAATAAACCCAATCAAATTTAAAAAATCAGTCATTTGATTAAAGGCTTCCCCTGTATTGCGTTGTCGTTCGGCAGCCGTTTCCATTCTAAAATGGTCTTTATCCAAACGCTCGCGCAAAGTTTTATTTAAATTTTCAGTATTTGTATTGTCTTGAAAACGATAGTTATATTGATATTCAATGCGACTCCCGCGTTGTAATAAATGAGCCGAATCCAACCGATTCAACGGGACATAAACCGCAGGCGCAATCGACGCACCCATTGCTGCCCGACCGGGCGCGGAAATCACTTCTCCAATAATTAAATACGAAAGCGCGCCTATTTTAACCGAATCGCCTACTTTTAAATCAAATTGTAGCATCAAAGGCTTGTCCAATAAGGCAAATTGTCCTGTTTCTAATTTTTCATTCGCGCCTTCGGGTTCTACTTTTATTTTTCCATAAAACGGATATTGCCCGCGCCGCGCCTTCACTTGCACAGAACGCGTCCCATCGGTCTTTGGAAAATACGCCATTGTGAAAAAATTAGTTATATCCGTGCGTTGACCGCGCTTGCCCAACGAATCTAACAAGAATTGCACGGCAGGCGGCGGCGGTTGCGTACCTGCAATCACGGCATCCGCACCCAATAATTGTTTTGCCTGACCCGCAATATCGTGTTGTAAATTCTGGCTGAACGACTGCAACGCTACTAAAGACGCAATGCCTGCAATAATAGATGACACAAAAAGTATTAATCGGCTGCGATTGCGCCGTCCGTCCCAGTACGCCAAGCGGAATAGGGTTGGAAAATTCAGATTTTTCAAAGAAACGATTAGTTTTACGAGAGAAATGATGAATAATGAATGATAAATGATGAATTGTTTCTAATTGAACATAGATTTACCATTTATGCGTTGTGTTTCAAACAACAAATAATTTAAACCTTTTGTTGTTTGAAGATAGAATTTTCCCAAAACCGCAGGATTCATGCTTCATCATTCATGCTTTTGCCTTACATTTGCAACCAAAACAAATCATCATGTCAAATCCAGTAAGAAGTATTTTCCTCAGTGGGCTGCAAGGCATTTGGGGCGTTATCCAAAAATTGTTTTTTGCGGAACGCCCTACGAATCAAAATAATGCCGCCAGTATTTGGACAACGCGCCCGCGTGCAGAACGCAACGTGTATGTTATGAATGCTTTGATAGAAAAATATCAATTTCCTGTCGCAGGTGCGGCGGGTTTGGTGGGCAATCTTTATGCAGAATCGGCTTTGATTCCCTGTCGAATCGAGGGCAGTCAAGCCACCAGTCCTATGTATGCCCGAGATAATGCGGGCAATTTCAGTGATTTCAGTCCAGAAGACGTGATGAATCGCGTTGCTGGACAGCAAGGACCTAAATTAGCAGGTGCGGGTTTGGCGCAATGGACGTATCCGACGCGTCGA
Source organism: Bacteroidota bacterium (assembly GCA_039795795.1). Classification (GTDB taxonomy): domain Bacteria; phylum Bacteroidota; class Bacteroidia; order Chitinophagales; family Saprospiraceae; genus JAAFJT01. The sequence continues at coordinate 3,445 of JBDKKX010000561.1, forward strand.
AAAAAGTTTTTTGCACAAGCACTTGGTGCGGCAATTTTATATGATATGGATGCCCAAATTGAGTTTTTGGTGGATGAATTGAAAACGGATTTTGCTCGTGTTTATGATACTTTGATGAATCCCAATACTTCGGTGGATGTCGCGTGTGATGAGGTCGTGCTGAAATTTGAACGCCCTGCGGATCAATCCGAAGCCCATTTGAAGGTCAGGCGCGGCTATGCACAAGATGCTTATGTGTTTTATGTGAAATATAGAGATGGGGTGGTGGATGGAAAAAGTTAGGCGCGTTGGAATTAGGATTAAATGGGATTTTTTTGGGATTAAATGGGATTGATTTTTTAGGATTTGTAGGATTGAAAATCCTACAAATCCTA
>JBDKKX010000562.1:0-3813 GCA_039795795.1 Bacteroidota bacterium
AATTGTTTCCGAATGTTGTAAAAGCAGTTCTCGAAGCATTTCAGCCTCTTCAAAAACATAAAATAACCGATGATCTTCCGTCAAAGCCTCTGCTAAGGAGAAGACAAATGGTGAATGAATATTATATTTTGTTTTGGCACGAAAGTAAAATTTAAAAAAACGCCACAAGATTTTTAAATGATTCATAATTTTACGAAAATTTTCGGATGGAAACGCCAAACAATAAAAAGTTAATTCGTTGGTTTATTTGCTAAAATATTGATTATCAACACTTTAACTCGCTAATCAACTTACTATTGAACCAACTGATTACGATTTGTCCGTGTAAAAGTAGGCAAATTTGTAAATCTTATTTGCCAAATCCAATAATTTACAGTTATAAAACGTTTTAAAAGCATTATGAAAAAGAAATTTTATCTTATTTTGTCGCTTTTGACCCTCTCGGCATTGGGTCTGCGTGCGCAATCTTATGGAACCGCGATTGGCGGGCGCATCGGTGATGGCATCGGTTTGACGGTTCAACAACAAGTTGGAGATAAAGCAACCCTTGAATTGATTGCCGAATCCGTTTTTAAAAGCCATGATTGGACGTATTCTGCCATTTATGAGCAGCATTATAATATTATTCCATTCGTCAAATTTTTTAATTTTTATTTGGGAGCAGGTCCGCATTATTACGCGCCCGGTACAGGAAGTGCGTATGGGACAGGCTATGGTCTTACTGCAATTGGGGGCGTGGAATTGAACTTAGGGAAGTTTTTGTTTTCCGTTGATTTTAAACCCCTTATAAATCTTTCGGGCGGTCGCGGTACATTTGATGCCCAAAAAGGGTTGTCGGTTCGATACGTTATATTCGACCGAATTAAAACGGGTGGTTTTTTCAAAAATGGTTTTTTCAAAAAACTTAAATTATAGTGAATCAAGGCTTTATAAATCTCAAAATTCTTAATTCAAATCTATATTAAAACAAAAAGTCGCAGGTTACCGAACCTACGACTTTTATTTTTGAGGGAGAATGATGGGGTTTGAACCCACGGCCTCCTGAACCACAATCAGGCGCTCTAACCAGCTGAGCTACAATCTCCAAATTACAAGGCGGAGGCACAGGGATTCGAACCCCAGGTACGCTCTCACGTACGGCGGTTTTCAAGACCGCTGCATTAAACCGCTCTGCCATGCCTCCATTTCTATGGAAAAAGCCTTCATTTGGGCTTTTTTCGTTTCGCGGTGCAAAGATATAACCTTTGTTTGAATTTGTAAAGTTTTTTTTCATTTTTTTTTAAAAAAATTTTCATTTTTTTTCATTGTCTGGATTTAATGACAATTAAATGACATAACTTTAAATCCACGTTAAACTTTTGTTTAAAATTTGGATTTTTTTTTAAAACTATTGTACCTTTGTGGCATTAATAAACTAAGTCATTAAGTTATTAATCATCAACAGATTATATATGAAAAGCCCATTACAAATAAAATCATATTATTTATACCCTTTATTATTAAAAATAATTTTTGTTTATCGTGTTGGTGTTGTGCTACGGGTGGGGCGAATAAACTTTCTTAAAAGATTGGTGTGTTGGAATTTTATTTGGAAGGAAAGTTTATTTGCCGTCATCTGTTTTTAAAAACGATTCGGATAGATTTTTTTGTTACACGTTTAGGTTAAATTTGCATTCATTTCGTAAAGGAGATTCTTGAAAGTTGAGGATCTCTTTTTTTTATTTCTGTTTTAGAAAAAGCAAAACAAAAATGGTTTAATCCATTGATAATCAACCGATTAAACCATTTTTTATTTATAATTCATCATTCATTAAAATGGCAAATCATCATCGCCATCCATATTCGGCGCATCCGCAGCAGTCGGCAACGGCGGCTTGACCGTCGGCGGCGGTGTCTGTGGAAGCGGTGCATGATGTGTATGCGTCGTATGCGTTGCAGCCGCAGGAGCTGTTGCCGCTTTCGTGGTCGGCGCGACGGGTTTCGCATCTCCCCCATTCGCTTTATCCATGCGCCAGCAATTTAAATTGGTTAAATATATATCATCTTTCCACCAGCGTCCGCGCAAATTGAACTCCACTTTTATCTCGTCTTGTTCATTAAACTTGTCCAACAATGCGCAAGCATCCTTCAATAATTGAAATTTAATTAATTGTTGATAATTGCCATCCATGATTTCTAACACAAACTCCCGTGTTTGAAAAGCGGTTGAGCCTTTTGATACCGTAGCAAATTTTTTATGCAATTTGCCAATAACTTCCAATGCCATATTTTTGGTCGGATCTAATTTTTAAAAATTTGATTCAAATAAGATGCGAATTTAAGCACTTTTTTCGACTTTTTATGTAAAAAAATGCGCTTTACACATATTTATTTTTGCTTACTATCGTAATAATTTTCTAACTTTTTGTTAAACGAATCTAATTTAAATTCAGGACGTGCCGGATCTTTCGTCAACGGAACATATTCATATTGTTTATAACTTTTGAACGGATTCACATTCACATAACGGCGCGGATTCAACCGCAAATCTTGCGATAATAACCCAAATAAAGAAACCATTTTGTTAATATTGTAATATAAACTATCATCCGCCATCAATTTCCCAAGTGTTCCGTCTCCATTTTTCAAACGATTCGTCATTGTGTTCAAATCTGCAACCGATTTTTCAGAGGCTTGTAACGTTTTTTTCAACTGATTCACGACTTCATTTGCACCATCTGTTGTTTTTTTCAAATCTAATTGTTTTAAATTCCCAGAAAAACCTTCTGCATTCGCAATCACATTCCGAATTTGTTCATTGGAAGCCTTCAAATTGCCAGAAACCGATTCCAAATTCTTCAAAATCGCATCCATATTTCCAGAAGTCGCGCTCACCAATTGATTCATACCCGAAGTCGTCTTCTGCAAATTCTTAACACTCACTTCAATATCTGTAAACATTTTGTTAACTCGGTTATTCGGGTCTTTGAAATCCGCGTTGATAGAGTCCGAAAGGGCTCTATATTCGCTCTTGACCTCGCTCAAATAACTCCGAAATTGCTCGGGCGGCAACATCGAAGCAACCATTCCTTTCGATGCCCCTTGTAATTTATCTTTGTTTTGTGCGCAATCCGCGCCTGTACACGCTTGTGCGAAGGTCAATTCTACCGCACTGCCGCCCATTGCGCCATTCACGAAAATGGTTGCCAACGCATTTTTAGGAATGCCTGGATTATTACTAATATTAATGACTAAGGATGGTTTTCCATTTTCAAAATGAATTTCTTTGACGGAACCAATCGTCGCGCCCTTGTAATAAACGGGTGCAGAAGCCGTAATTTGTTGCACATTGTCATAGGGGATATGCAAATCAAGGGTTTTGCTCAATACATTCATGCCTTTCAAAAAACGCCAACCGAAAGGAATAATGACTGCTAAAACCACAAATGCAAAACAGCCAATCGCAGAGGCTTGTTGTTTTTCTTTGGATAGTGCCATAAATGTCTAATTTTGAACGATTTACAATTTTGCTTGATAATTAATGTAATAATAAAGGATGAATTTGCACCATTTATTCATTATAGATAAATGATTAAAATTCATTATTCATTTGTTTTTTTGGATTTCTTTTTTTTGGGTTCTGGCTTGGTCGGCGCAGGAATAATTTCAACCTCTTTTTTATACTTCTGGAACGCCGTAAAAATGGCATCTGTCAATTTTTCTTGTCCTTTTTCGTCGCTGATATACAAACCTTCTATACTATGATTCAGAAAACCAGTCTCAATCAAAATGCTTGGCATAGCAGTTGCCTTTAATACCATGAAACCCGCTTGC
>JBDKKX010000563.1:0-3812 GCA_039795795.1 Bacteroidota bacterium
GGTTGTAGTCGTTTTATAAGCAAATTGGTTATACAATGCTTTTAACATATCAAAAAATATTTTATCATCTCCAATCGCATGGCGCAAGGTGTGAAGCATCCAAGTTCCTTTGAAATAAATATCACTTGTCGGATTAAAATTCACATCATAAGGTCCAACAAGGGGTTGAGTCCCTTCAATCATCTGCCGTTGATTCATCAAATATCGAATCGCATCTTTATAACTCATTGTTTCTTCCACATATAACGATTCCATATAAGTTGTAAAACCTTCATGTATCCACATATCTGCATGATCTTTACAACTAACGGCATTTCCCCAATATTCATGACCGCTTTCGTGAACAATAATGTAATCCCAATTCATATCCGTAGGAATCATGCCTCCGAGATAACCGCGCATATATTGATTGCCATAAGCAATCGCACTTTGGTGCTCCATCCCCAAAAAAGGCGTTTCAACCAACGCATAACCATCGTTCCAGAAAGGATATTTGCCTAAATACTTTTCATAACAAGCCAACATTGGTTTTGCTTGTTCAAAATGCTTTTTAGCTTTTACGGCATTTTCTTGCAAAACGTAATAATCTAAACTCAATTTTGAACCATCTTTCGCCGTGTAAATATCAGCAAAATGGTTATAGTTTGCGACATTTAAGGTAACATTATAGTTGTTAATCGGATACGAAACAAACCATTTATATTTTTTATAACCTAATGTATCCTCTGTAACTTCCCGTAAATTGCCATTACAAACTGCCATTAAATCCTTTGGAACACTCACGGAAATTGCCATGCTATCAGGCTCGTCGCTTAAATGATCTTTATTAGGCCACCAAAGACTCGCACCAATGCCTTCACACGAAACACCCATCCAAGTTTTGCCCGCCGCATCTTTTTTCCAAGTAAATCCCCCGTCCCAAGGCGCATTTTTGGCAATTTGCGGTGTACCGTGATATTCAATTTTTAATTTAGCTTTGGTGTTTTTGGGCATTGTTTTATCTAAATAAACCCAAAAAGTATTGTATAAACGCTTGTATTTCAATCCTTTATTATTGAAAACAATTTTATCAATTTTCATATTGGCAAAAAGGTCAAGTTGCAAACTATCCATATCTGCCACCGTATTAAACGAAATTTCATTAAATCCTGCAATGCTGCGTTTAGAGACATCTATTTTAAGTTGTAAATCGTAAAACGTTACATCATAACCCGTTCGCGCAGGAGACAGCGCGCCGCGCAATGTATCCGCTAACGTAAATTGCTTTTTGTCTTTAAAAAAATCGCGTTGACAATGCGCAGACGGCAGCGCGAACCCGAAAAAAAATAAAATAAATAGTTTGTTCTTCATCCTTAAATTTTTAAAACAGCTGTAAAATGATGAATGATAAATGATGAATTCATCATTTATCATTCATCATTCATCATTATTCCATACAAAGATAAGTCTTTTTTTACAAAATTGGGTTGCACCAAATTTTTAATTAGTTTTGCACCCGTTTGACACAAAAATCATCCATTTAAAAGTAAAATTCAAAATTTATATTAATATGTTTTTTAGAAGTAAAGCACCTTTACGGATTGGATTAGCGGGCGGCGGCACAGATGTCAGCCCGTATTGCGACCGATACGGTGGGGCAATTTTAAATGCGACCATTAATATTTTTGCAAATGTGACGCTTGAACCCTTAAATACAGGAGAAGTCATTTTGCAATCGGTAGATCGTCAGCAAAAAGAAGTGTTAAAAGCCGATCTTTGTTTGAATACCGACGGCGGTTTAGTCTTATTAAAAGGAGTTTATAACCGAATTGTGCGCGATTTTAGTAAAAAACCGTTGTCTTGTCGGGTTACGACGCATGTAGAAGCACCGTTAGGCTCGGGTTTAGGGACTTCTTCGACCCTCGTTGTGGCAATTATTGGCGCGTTTGCGGAATGGCTGCAATTGCCTTTGGGCGAATACGATATTGCACATTTGGCGTATCAAGTCGAGCGCGAAGATTTGAAAATGGCAGGTGGCAGACAAGACCAATATGCCGCTACCTTTGGCGGGTTTAATTTTATGGAATTTTATGCAGATGATAAAGTGATTGTCAATCCTTTACGCATTAAACAAGATTATATCCACGAATTAGAATATAATTTTTTGTTATATTATACGGAAACCAGTCGTCTATCTTCCACGATTATCGAAACCCAACAACAAAATATCCAAAAATCGGAATCAAAGTCGATTGAGGCAACTCACAAAGTCAAAGAACAGGCTTTTTTGATGAAAGAAGCCCTTTTAAGAGGGCGGTTGCGCGAAATCGGCAAAATTTTAGATTTCGGGTGGCAGCATAAAAAGGCGATGGCAAAAAATATTTCAACTTCTTTTATAGATGAAATTTATACATCGGCTATTCACGCGGGGGCGGACGGCGGTAAAATTTCTGGGGCAGGCGGTGGTGGTTTTATGACCTTTTTTTGTCATGGGATTACACGCTATCCAGTGATTGATGCGTTGAAAATGGCAGGTGGGCGTTTTCAAGCCTTTCAATTTACGTCGCAAGGCTTGGAAACCTGGTCAAGCCAATAGTATTTAGAAAAATTGCGTAAAATATTGATAAACATACCATTATGATTAAGATAAAAAAAATTATTCAAGAATCGATTGCTGTTAAAACGAGTTTGCTGCATGATGCAGTTTTAGTACAAACCGTCGAAAGTATTGCTCAAGCAGTTGTGAATGCTTTCAAAGCAGACCATAAAGTTTGGTTTTGCGGCAATGGCGGTTCTGCTGCCGATGCTCAACACCTTGCCGCAGAACTTTCGGGTCGTTTTTATTACGACCGAGAGCCGCTTTTCGCAGAAGCATTGCATGTGAATACTTCTTATATTACTGCGGTCGGGAACGATTATGGTTATGAAGAAGTGTATGCCCGCTTAGTGCGCGCAAAAGGTCGAAAAGGCGATATTTTATTTTGTATTTCAACGTCAGGCAATTCGCCCAATATTTTAAAAGCCATTGAAGTTGCTAAAAGTCGAGCTATTTTGGTAGTCGGCATGACGGGGAAAACGGGGGGGAAAATGGGCAATTTATGTGATTTTCTATTGAATGTGCCTTCCAATGATACACCGCGCATTCAAGAATGTCATATTTTGTTGGGACATATTATTTGTCAATTGGTGGAAGAACGGATGTTCCCCCTTTGAATTAGGATTTAATAAGATTTTTTTGGGATTAAATGGGATTGATTTTTAGGATTTTTTTCTAAGTACGTGACAAAAAAGGAATTTAGCCACGAATTACACGAATTTGCACGAATTTAAAGTGTTTTTTGCTTAAAATTCGTGCAAATTCGTGTAATTCGTGGCTAAATTCCTTTTTTGTCACGTACTTAGTAGTCTTTCATAACTTTTGCGAGGAAATTTCCAAATACCTAAAAAAGTATATGAAAAAAAATATCATGTAGATTTATCCGAAAAAGAACGAGAGCAACTGGAAACGATTGTAAAAAAACGAGTTTCAATTAGCGAAGCCGTGAAACGGAGTCCGATTTTGTTAGCTGCGGATCGGTTGGGTACTAAACAATGGTCGGACGCACGCATCTCCGCCGAATATAAGGGAAGTATTCGAACGGTAGAGCGGCTTCGAGAAAGATTTGTTGAAGAAAATCTGGAGATTGCTTTGAAAGGAAAACCGCGTCCCAATACGGATAAAATCCAGTTTGATGGGAAAGTGGAGGCTCATTGGATTGCTTTGCGATGTGGAAACCCACCCGAAGGGCAGAGCCGTTGGACGCTAAAGTTATTAGCCGATCGGTTCGTTCCAT
>JBDKKX010000564.1:0-3800 GCA_039795795.1 Bacteroidota bacterium
CCCTACAGGGTTTTCACTCGAAGAAACCCTTCCTGTATCTAAGATAGGTTTGCCCTGTCGAATTCTTTGCAAATTGGTTTCAAACAAGCGACAACTTTGGTCCCGCGCACTGTCCAAAAAGATTTGTGTGGGCAAATTGTCTATAATTTCTTGCTTCAAATTTTTTTGGCATGCCGCTATCATTAATGCACTGCCGCTAAACAATACAAGGTACATTCTTTTTTTCATTGTTGAAAAGAAAGCTAAATTAAAAAATAAATTTTAAATTTTGGAAATCCTAAGCAAGGATAACTATCATAAATAATTGATTTACAATGAATTGTAAGCATTCAAACGAGCGTTTATTTAAAAAAAACGTTTAAAAATTGACCCCTACACTACATAGAAAACTCGGTTCAAACCGAAAAGCGTGTTTTTGCCCAAAAATATCCAACTGCTTTACAGGAATTAATGCCAAGTTAGGACTATCCAAAGTAGAATGCGTTGTTGTAGCAGCGAGTGCAGCCAATTGTGCGGATATGCCTATTGAAAAGTGGCTTAAATGATGCTGAATCCCCAAAGCAGTGTTAATGCCTTTAAAATCAAGGAAATAGGCATGATGCAAATTTGTCAAATCTCCAAATACTTTTATATCTAAATTCGACGTTCGGTGCAAATACGCCAAGCCAACATACAAACCATCCTTTATTGTGGCAGTCGGTGTTTTTTGATAAGGGCTAAATCGACTTCCAGGACAATGCGAGTTTGGTTTCAAATACTGAGTAGCTGACCAAAGTCGTTTAGGACGCTCGCCTGCTAAAAAATAATATTTTAAACCTGCTTCAAAAGTCTTTGTGGGCATATTGATTTCCAACTGAGACAAAATTGGATTGCGATTGGCTTCATAAGCATACTTGGCAAAAAATGCCACAGGCAAAATCGGGACAGGTGCAATTTCTACACCGATGTTCTGAGCATAAGTGCCCAAGGTTAAATCTGTTGTAAGCATGACAGTTTGACTACATAATTGAGTTGCGAAGCTCAACAATAACATCATCATCGAAATAGTGTAATGTTTTTTTTGCATACGTTAGTAAATAAAACGGTTAATTAAACTTATTGACAGTTGTGCTACCTTCCAAAAAGAAGTTAACGTGATAACAGACATAAAAAGAAAGCATACCTTTAACATTATGTGTCAAAGATATGCCGAATAGAAGCGGGGTGCAAGTGATTGTACTTAATTAGATTGTAATAACCTAATCAGGGTATATTTAATCCCCAATTTATGACAGTTTTCCGCAGATTTTCGCGGAAGTGAGAAAACATAAAGAAGAGTTGGCATCCTTGTCATTCCTCGTAAAAGAAAAATCGCCTCAAAGGTAGGTAGGCAACAACAGTCGCGCAAGGGCTTGCACTTAGTTAGTATATCGTACCATAATCAGGGTATCGCAATACAACTTTCGCAAAGCTTATTTAATCACAAATTTTTTAAACTTTAAATACAAATTGTTTTAAAATAAATTTTGCGAAAGTTTTTACAATAAAAATTTACATTTTCCATAATGACTTTATGAAATAAACGTGATTTTTACTGAATTGACTGCTTTATCCCCCATAACTCCAATTTCTGGAGGATGGCTTGCTTTTTGGGAAATTTTTGAGGTGTGGTTTCCAAAATATTCTTGATGGTATGAATCTGTGTTTCATTCAGTTTTAAACAACCTGTCTCTTCGACAAATTCTGAAAATTCTCGCAATGAATAAAAAAAATCCAGTTGTCTGTTTCTTAAATTGTTCATAATTTCGCTTTTTAACGTTTTAACATATCTTCTACCAACACGCATCCAAGCAGCAATGGTTGCCTCGTGTGCTTCTTCACTATGCCGCTTATCCAAGAAATATTGGTAAAATATCAAGATTAATAAGTGCATTTTCTTATCATCGTTGTGTAAAAAAGGGTGTAAAAAAAAATAATTCATTTTTTGCGTCAAGCGTTCCTGATACATTGCCCAAGAGTGTTCATCTTGTCCAATCGTCGCCTCCAACATCTTTTTTTCAAATTTGTAAAATTGTCGCCTTTTCGTGCTATACAAATTAACATGTCGAATAATAACACCCGAAGTAGTTACCGTTTCTGCCATTCCGAATTGTGTGTACCAATAATAAGTTATATCTCCGTCAAATTTCATCGGAACGCTGATTTCATACACATTTTTGCACGTTTCTTGAATAAAAGCGGGTGAAACGTTATTTAAAGTTGATAATACAATTTCATAAGTAGTTTCAGCATATACCAAATAAGGTACTAAATATTGTGGATGGATGTATTTCATCACAAATTCGTTGAGCGAAACAGTCGAAATGTTCGGAGGATATCTGCTCTTATCTGCAGGAACAGGCATAACAAGCGCGTTATAAACGTCCACCATTATGCTAAATCGTGCCTCGCGCTGTAAGAAATCGGCAGTATCAATTTGAACATAGGTTTGTTGCCCGTTTTTGGCAGCTGCTTCGAATCGCTCGTGAAGTGCCTTAATAATTGTTTCGCGGTACTCAATAATTTCATGTGCTGTCATGAATGAAGATAAGTCGTTTAATGGTTGTTAAAAAATAGAACCAACGATTGCATAAAGCTGCTTTTTTGCTTACGCTAAGTATCAAATTGCTTTATCGAAAACAAACTTTATGAAACCAATGCAAAAATGGTTTTTATGTAAAATAGTTGCAAGGTTATTTTTTGAATTTTTTATGTTTTAATACATACAAATATAAGGATAAAAAATTGATATTCAATAAGTTAGCTAACGTTCGTTTAATGCGTTGAACGCATATAAACAAAAAAATCGACTCAAAGTAGGCAAGCACCCTATTTTGAGTCGATTTTTTGTTTTTAGAAACTGCCTCATTATCCGCCTGCAGCCGCAACACCGCCCACAATTTCCGAAAGTTCTTTCGTAATTGCTTCTTGGCGCGCTTTATTGTAATTGATTTTCAATGTTTTCAACAAATCGTTTGCATTTTCAGTCGCTTTATCCATTGCCGTCATCCGCGCACCGTGTTCAGATGCGTGTGTATCCAACAAGAATTTGTAAAATTGCGTTTGCAAAATCGTCGGAATCAAAGTTTGCAACAACGACGCTTGGTCGGGTTCAAAAGCATAATCTGCTTTTGTTTTTGGCGCGCCCGCTTGTTTTTCCAACTTTTTAACGGGCAAAAATTGCTCACTTTCTGCAAATTGAACCGCCGCATTCTTGAAACGACTGTATGCAACGCTTATATGGTCATATTTTTTGGCTTCAAAACCATCTGTCAATTGTTTCGCAACCGTAGAAACATTGTCAAAAGCCAAATTATTAAAAATTTCCACATAATCGCTCACTAACGTACAATCTGTATAATTTTTACGGAAATAATCATTCCCTTTCTTGCCAATACACAAAATCGTCAATTTACCCGCCGCCCGCACACTTGCATATTGCGTTTCAATCGTATGGGCAGCAGCTTTGATAATATTGGTGTTGAAACCGCCACAAAGTCCGCGATTCGAGGTCACGACAACCATACAAGCGTTTTCTATCGGACGTTGTACGCCAAAAGCCGTGTCTCCATCCCCATCGAGATTCGACAAAATGTTGACAGACATGGCATTTAACTTATCGGCATAAGGACGCATTTGCACAATGGCTTGTTGCGCTTTGCGGAGTTTCGCCGCAGAGACCACTTTCATCGCTTTGGTAATCTGCTGCGTGCTGATGACCGATGCAATCCTATCCCGTACTTCTTTAAGATTTGCCATAATTTATAATCTATTATAAAACA
>JBDKKX010000565.1:0-3800 GCA_039795795.1 Bacteroidota bacterium
ACATAGGTACATAGGACACATAGTTTTTTAACACACATATATTATAATTAAAAAAACTATGTGTCCTATGTACCTATGTGTTAAAAAAAACTATGTGTCCTATGTACCTATGTGTTAAAAAAACTATATGTCCTATGGTGTTAAAAATATCTTGCGCCGAAATCGCAACCCTTTTCAATCACAAACGTTTGGATTTTTGTCAAGTCAAAGATTTTTTAAACAAAAAAACCATAACCATCCTTTAAATGGTCTTATTTGATAATTACGAAGTCCGCGATATAGCTAATTTAGAATTATTGGCAAAACAAGTGGTGGAAGGTTTCATCATCGGGTTACATAAATCGCCTTTTCACGGTTTTTCCGTCGAATTTGCGGAACACCGCCTCTATAATCAAGGAGAACCGACTAAAAATATTGATTGGAAAGTCTATGCGCGCACCGACAAATTGTTTACAAAACGATATGAAGAAGAAACCAATTTGCGTTGTCAAATCTTGTTAGACGTATCTTCGTCCATGTATTTTCCAGACGCGGCGAAACCAGCGCAAAATAAATTAGGATTTTCCGCCCTTGCTGCGGCATCCTTGATGCACCTTTTGATGAAACAACGGGATGCTTTTGGATTGAGTGCGTTTGATGATGCGGTCAAAATTCACACAAACGCGAAGAGTAGTACGACGCATTATCGCCTTTTATTAGGGTATTTAGACCAATATTTGACTCGAAAAGAGCATTTGAATCAAACGACGCAAGCCACACAAGCCATTCACGAGATTGCGGAAAGCATTCATAAACGTTCGTTAGTTTGTATTTTTAGCGATATGTTTGAAATGGGCGGCGATGCCGAAGCCTTATTTGCAGCCTTGCAGCATTTGAAACATAATAAACATGAAGTTATTTTATTTCATGTGGTGGATAAAAGCAAAGAATTGGATTTTAATTTTGAAAATCGTCCAACGATATTTGTGGATATGGAAACGGGTGAAAAAATTCGCCTACAACCCCATCAAGTCAAGCCTTTTTATCAAACTCAGGTTAAAAAATTTACGGACGCGCTAAAAGCCCGTTGTCTTCAATATCAAATTGATATGGTCGAATGTGATGTAAATCAAGGATTTAAAGATATTTTGCAGACCTATTTGACAAAGAGAATTAAAATGAAAGCGTAAGCGATTTCGGCAGGTGCATTTGGAGCCGTTTTCGTTTTGGAAAAATTGCGATACGATGGATGTACGGATGGAACGGATTTCACGGATTTGTACGGATTTTTTTATTTTTTTGCCTAAAATTAAGCATTAGGTTCAAAAAAAATCCGTACAAATCCGTGAAATCCGTTCCATCCGTACATCCATCGTATCACAATTTTTCCAAAGTGAAACAGCACATCTACATTCCAAAATCATAAAAACAAACAGTATCGACATGATTAAACTATCAGAAATTCCTTATTGTGCTCCAAAAGGGTTGGATCGCGGTAAAATTGAAGCCAAAACCGAAAAAATGGTGGAAAAAATTGGCGAATTACAAACTTTATTGTACGGCGAGCGCAAACATAGCCTTTTAATTATCCTTCAAGGCATGGACGGCAGTGGCAAAGATGGCGTGACGCGGGCTTTGTTCCAAGGATGTAGTCCCGCTGGCGTGCGCGTCGTATCCTATAAAAAACCGACCGAAGAAGAATTTGCGCATGATTTTCTCTGGCGCATCCACAAACACGCGCCCGAAAAAGGCTATATTCAAGTCTTCAATCGGTCTCATTATGAAGATGTGCTGATTCAACGGGTGCATAAATGGATTGATGAAGCCCGTGTTGCAAAACGAATCGCTGCCATCAATGCGTTTGAAGAATTATTGCAATTCGACAACAATACGACGATTTTGAAGTTTTATATGCACATTTCGCATGAAAAACAACTTGAAAAATTGCAAGAACGGATTGATTTACCACAGGATAATTGGAAACATGGTTTAGAGGATTGGAAAGAAACGAAACTTTGGGATGAGTACAGGATGGCTTATGAAGATTTATTTGCGCGCTGTACCGTTTCTTGGCATATTCTGCCTTGTGACCAAAAATGGTATCGAAATTATTTAGCAGTCAAAACGGTTTATGAAACCTTGAAAAATTTGAATATGCAACTCCCAACTTTGAAACCTGCGGATATTGCCGCAGTGGATGCCTTGAAAAAATAACCTTTGAATTTGGAAAATAAGGACTATTTACAATAGTCCTTATCATTCAAAAAGGCAGGTATTTTCTAAGAATTGTGTCACTTAATTGTTGGTACAATTCGTTGACCCAAATTTTATCTTGTAGAATGGGTGCTTTTTTCCGAAAATCATAAGGCATAGACAAAAATGCCGAATTTTGAATGCCTATCTTGGAACACATATAAAAAACTTCTTCAATTGCTTCGTCTCCAATTGCCACACAACCTATCGAAACTGCCTTTCCATGTAGGAAAATCTCCCCGCCTAATTGCGTTCTACCTTCTTGTTGCGCTATTTTTTTATCAAAATCGTTCGGATAATCCACTTTCAAGGATAAATGGTAATCACTATTGGCATTCAACCCGATGATTTTGTAAAAACCTTCGGGGACTTGTTTATCGCCTTCTTTCAATTTCGGTCCCGCAACGCCGCTTGCCGCTAAAATGGGATAAGATTTCACAAAATACACTTTATCGCCTTTTTCAAACCATAATTCTAATTGCCTTTCGGCTTTCAACGCAATAAATGTAAATTGATCAGGCAGTTCATTTAAACCCATTTTTTTAAAATGATTTAAATAATTTTGATAAACAGGTTCATATTTGTCTTTCAAAGCGTTTTGAATGCTTATAACAGTGAATTTACGTTTATCATTTTTGGCACAACGATAAAAAAACACAAATCCTACAAAGAGTAAGATTATAATGAACGTAATTTTTTTCATAAAATTTATATGACACTTAATTAATATATATTTACCCAATTCACTCATTCTTTTTCCTAATTCGAACAAAATAAGTTAATGAATACTTTACAAAAGTATAAAATCTCTTTGAAAATGCCTATTTTTATAGATATTTGTCCTTCATTTCATCAAAAATAACGCGTTAAAATGAAAACGATATTTGCTGTAATATGCAGTTTTTTAGCATTTATACCATGGACTATCAGTCAAATGGATATATTAGCTTGTTACCATAAATTGCCCATTGGCAAGGAAATCCCCATTAAACCCATCTCGAAAAATGCGCAAAAATATCAAATTGAAGGGATGACGGGCGATCCATTGCCTGCCGTAGTAGATTTGAAAAATGGCTATGCAGGTTGGTTAGACAATGGGACAGGCGGCGGTTCTGTTGAAGTAGAAATCGCTAAATTTAAAAAAGCAGATGGCACTCAAATGGTTGTTTACAAAAGAAGTACGTATGATGGTGTTTTTAATACATTAGATTTACAAGCATTTTCGGTGCAAAAAGAAAATCTAATTCCAATAAAAGAGGTGTTCCCTGTTATAACGATTAATGACTTTTTGGCAACCCCTGATAAAACAATTAAGCCAGAAAACCATCAAAAAATTTTAATGGGCGTTCATTTTCAACTGAAATTACCCCGAACAGGTACGTCCATTATAGGTACGGTTAATGCACAGGAAGCTGAAAATAGTGCCATTGCAGCACCATTTGGCAAAAAATTACTTTATAAAAAAATTGAATTATTGTTTGATAAAGTTACAGGTAAATTTAAAATAGGCAAAAAAAGTTAAGTGTAACGCGCTGGAATTCGGATTAAATGGGATTTTTTTAAGATTA
>JBDKKX010000566.1:0-3780 GCA_039795795.1 Bacteroidota bacterium
AACCCATCCGAATGGGGTGAATCCGTTCTTCAAAGCGTCTTTTGAGGCGGATGAATTGGCTTGTGCGGAGGCTTTGTTGCAACGACGGGATGAATTGTTGTGTGCAGGTTGGGATTTTAAAATGGTGCCGCGTTTGCCAGACCGTTTGCGGACGCTTGCAGAAATTGAAAAAGAAATTAAAAAATTGGCTTTTGGCATCGCAGATAGATGGCATGCGGTTTTGAAACAATTGAAAATCAACGATTTACCCATTGATGAAATTCAGATTGTGGAACCGTTGGAATATTTACAGCCACAATTGCGTCGGTTTTTCAGGGCGTTGAAACGCAAAAAAGTCCATATCATTGAAAATGCTAAAAAACAAATGGTTTCTAAAAAATCGACTGGAACCATTGACCTTTTTGCAAATCCAACCGATTTTGATGTTTTCAAACAATTTATTCAAAATCAAGCGGCAAAACAATTACCAAAAGGTTTTAAAAATGATGGGACGTTGCGCATTTTACATGCGCCGCGAGATACGGATGCAGCATCATATTTAGCAAAATTTTTATATAAAAATCCAAATTATAAACCTGTTTTGTTGATTCCTGATGGACAACGGGTTTTGGACGATGCGTTGATTCAAGAAGGTTTGCCGAGTTTGGGCATGCCGAGTTCGTCGAATGCACGTCCTACGTTGCAATTATTGAAATTGGTCACTGCTTTTTTGTGGCGACCGATTGACCCGTATAAAATTTTGGAATTTGTCACTTTGGCACACAAACCTTTGGCGGATGACCTTGCAAATATCATTGCGGGGCTTATCGCAAAGCGTCCCGGTATTAATGGTGATGCTTGGTATTTTGAAGTGAATCGTTATTTTGAAGATTTGAAGGAACGGGCAGAAGCAGATACTTCGATTCAATACCAAGAAATTCGCGCTCAATATGATTTTTGGTTTGAAAGGCTTCGGTTTGACGTGGAAAAATCGGTTCCGAAAGAGCAACCCATTGATATTTTTCAATATTTGCATCAATGGGCTTCCCGCGAGTTTGAAAAAATGAATGGTAAAAATGGTTCTTTGCTCGTTTTGAGCGAACAAGCCCGTCGAATTGAAGAATTTTTACGTGAATTGCCGCCAACGGATAATTTTATTGGTGCATTGGAATTGGAACGCATCATTCGCACCATTTATGAACCCGCGCCGGTGCAACCTTCCGAAGAAGAAATTGGAACTTATGCGTATGTGAATAGCGGAGGAGCATTGTTAAATGCGCCCGAACAGTTGATTTGGTGGCATTTTGTGGAAACGGAACCCGCTCATTTTTTCAGCAAATGGTATAAGCATGAAACTCAATTTTTAAAAAATCTGAACATTGATTTGCAAACGCCGCAAGAAGAAAATGCTTTATTGATTTGGCAACGCGAGCAACCGATTTTGAAAACAAATAAAAGTTTGCTATTCGTCGCTCCTGAAAAATTAAATGGGGAAATTGTGAAAGAGCATCCTTTATTGAGTCATTTTAGGGCTTGTTTTAGCAATTGGAAAGCGGTGGTTTTGGAGATTGAATCTACGGAATCGTTCGCTTTGCCCACGTTTGAATTGCCCAATTATTTAAATATTGTATATCAACCATTGGAAAAACCGCGCCCGTTCATTCGTTTGAATGAAAAATCGTTGGAACAGCGCGAGGCAGAAACAATGACGAGTTTGGATTCATTGCTCTATTATCCGTATCAATGGGTATTTCGGCATAAGGCAAAATTGACGAAATCGCCGATTCTGAGCGTGACGACGGACAAAACGTTGATGGGCAATTTATCGCATCGTTTTTTTGAATTGGTTTTAAAAGAAGACTTTATACATTGGGATAAAAAAAATGTACATGAATGGGTTGAAAAAAATAGTCGTCGATTGTTGGCGCGAGAGGGCGCGGTTTTGATGATGTACGGGCGCGAACCAGATAGAATTCAGTTTTTGCGGCAATTAAAACATGCGATTTGGAGTTTAATTGAAATGATTCGCAAAAATGGCTGGACGGTCAAAGGAACGGAAATGGAGTTGAAAGGCACGTTTTTTAATATGCCGATTCATGGAAAAGCGGATGTGGTTTTGGCGCGCGGAGCAGAAACGGCGATTTTGGATTTGAAATGGAGTGGTCATGGGCGGCATGAAACCAAATTGAAAAATAAAGAAGATTTGCAGTTGGTCACGTATTCCAAATTGTTGAATGATGACGATGGTTGGGCGCATACAGCGTATTTTATTATGGAAAATGCGCGTCCGATCGCACGGAATACATTGGCTTTCAATGAGTTATCGCCTGTGATGCCCAATGAAAATTATACAGAAGTGCATCAAGAGATTTGGGATAAAATGACCACGACGTATCAGTGGCGGGTTGCGCAAATCGAAAAAGGCAATATTGAGGTGCGCACGACGCATACGATGCCCGATTTAGAGTTGATTTATGGGGCAGAACTCAATAATTGCTTGGAAATGCGTACCAAAGATGCACCGTATGATGATTATGGAGTCTTGATTGGACTCATTCGATAATTTTATAACACATAGGTTCATAGGGGACATAGGCGCATTCCATTTTGTAAAGGCTTCTATGTTCCCTATGAACCTATGTGTTCACAAAAATAAAACCGTCGTAGCATGAAAAATTGGCTTTTTTTTTTATTACTTCTATTTTTAACTGCCTCTAAATGCAAAGAAGATGCAGTTTTGACAACTCAGTTGAATATAAATTTTAAAACAATTTATAATACAACTCCTTTTGTCCTCAATAAAACCTATCCTTACACCAGTCCATCCCAAGTAAAATTCACTCGATTTAACTTTTTCATCACCAAAATTGCCCTCATTGGCGCAAAGGGCACAACAATCGCTCTCGCGGATGCTGCAAAGTTGGATTTTACACCATTATATAAGGATGCAACAGCGGCGACTGGTTTGACGCTTTCTTACGAAGTGCCGCAGGGCGATTATACAGGGATTCAATTTTCATTGGGCGTTTCCGACGATTTGAATGCTAAAAATCCGAATCATCAACCTGCAAACAGCCCTTTATCCGACGCTGCGGACTATTGGGATGCTTGGAATAGTTATATTTTTAGCAAATTGGAAGGCAGTGTGGACACTTTGAACAACAATCGGTTTGATAAAAGTTTTACAATTCATACAGGCGGCGCGGAAGGCGTTTATAAACCATTGATTTTCAATCAATCTATTCCAATTCACAACAATACAAAGTTGAACTTTGAAATAGATATGAATAAAATTTTAGCAGGAATTGATTTGAAAACGGTGGATGGCGCACATACTTTGAATGATGTGACAAAAATGAAAGCATTTATGACTGCCTTTTCGACAGCGATTTCAAGTAAATAACCTTTTTCCGCTTTAGAAATAAGCAGAATTATTTATAAAACATTGATTTTCAAGGATATGAAAAAACAATTTTTGAGTTTTATCATCCTTTTACTGCTGGTGAATTGTAAAGATGATACCCCTACGCCGTTCGATAGCAACCGTTTAACGGGCATCCCTTATCAGCCGATGCCTTATTTAATGCCCAATTTGGATAGCGCATTAGGCTTTTTGAGCATGCCCATACCGACGGATAATCCATTGACGGTGGAAGGAGTTGAATTAGGACGGCGACTTTTTTATGACCCAATTCTATCCAGCGACAGTACGCAAGCCTGCGCGAGTTGCCACAAACAAAATTTGGCATTTACAGATGGTCATGCCGTCAGCAAAGGGATTATAGGACAATTTGGGCGGCG
>JBDKKX010000567.1:0-3774 GCA_039795795.1 Bacteroidota bacterium
GCAGGCATACCGCATTTTAAAGAAATGGCTGCGGAATATGGTATTGCGGATACGACGCATTCGGCAAATGCGCAATTTTTTGATTACGATAAGGATGGTGATTTAGACCTTTTTATCGGGGTCAATTTCATGGATACCAAGTATCCGAATCAATATATGCGCAAAGTAACCGACGGTTCTTCGCCAAATCGGGACGTTTTGTACGAAAATACGGGTGAAAATGGCACAGGACATCCTGTTTTTAAGGATATTTCGCTGAAAGCGGGCATTTTATTCGATGGTTACAGTCATAGTTCGTTGATTACGGATTTTAATAAAGATGGTTGGATGGATATATATGTTGCAAATGATTATGTTACAAACGATTTGATTTACATTAACCAAAAAAATGGTACGTTTAAAAATGAAATTGCGTCGATTTTCAAGCATCAAGCGGCTTCTGCGATGGGTAGCGACGTTGCGGATATTAATAATGATGGTTTATTGGACATGTTCACGACGGAAATGTTGCCGTATTACAACAAGCGAAAAAAGGTTTTTTTGAATGCGAATAACTATACAAATTATGTTAATAACGATGTGTATGGATATGAATATCAATATGCTCGGAATGTTTTGCAAGTGAATCAAGGGATGAACCCAGCATCAGGTTTGCCGATATTTAGTGATGTTGCGTTTTTAAGTGAGGTGCATGAAACGGAGTGGAGTTGGACTTCGTTGATGGCGGATTTGGATAATGATGGTTTGAAAGATATTTTTGTGACGAACGGTTTTCCAAAAGATGTGACAGACCATGATTTTGGTGCTTTTCGGAGCGAAGTGAGTAATTTGATTCAACCTGTGGAATTGCAAAAAAGGATTCCGCAAATTAAATCGCCTAAATTTGCTTTTAAAAATGAAGGTAATTTATCTTTTGTAAACAATTCAAAATCATGGGGTTTAGATGCTCGTGGGTTTTCAAATGGGGCGGCGTATGCGGATTTGGATAACGATGGGGATTTGGATTTGGTCGTGAACAATCTTGATGATAAAGCCTTTGTTTTTAAGAATAATTTGAATGACGGCGCATCCAAAACGCCTTATTTGCGGCTTCAATTGGTGGGGGAAAAGGGGAATTTAGATGCTTTTGGGTCATCTGCGACGATTTTTTATCCAGGCGGGCAGCAGATTGCGCAAATGGTATCGGCTCGGGGCTACTTATCGCAATCTGAAAATGTGATTCATTTTGGTTTGGGGAAGATTCCAAAAGTGGATTCTGTGGTGATTCATTGGTATAATCAGAAGGTGACGACGTTGAAAAATTCGACTTTTTCGGGTTGGGAACAGGTGATTTGTGGGGCGAATGCGTTGCCTGCGCCTGTGCCTGTGCTTGCGGGCGGCATTTTTGACGCGCTTTTGCCTCAAAAATATGGATTTGAAGCGATGCACCGCGATTCGGATTATGTTGATTTTAATATTCAGAAGACGCTGCCGCATAAATTTTCGCAATATGGACCGAGTTTGAGCGTCGGCGACGTGAATGGCGATGGTTTGGATGATATATATAGGTGTGGTGGTGGGCAAGCGGATGGTTTGTGGTGGATTCAAACCAAAGAAGGTAAATTTGTGCAACAAGCTGTCAGTTATAAGCGCGACCCGCAAAAGCGAGAGATTGAATTAGGTACGTTGTTATTCGACGCGGATGGCGATGGCGATTTGGATTTATACATTGTGCATGGAGGATATGTGTATGACGCGCAATCGCCTCTTTATCAAGATGTTATATGTATTAATAATGGCAAAGGTCATTTTACAATTGCTGAAAATGCGTTACCGACGGAAACGGTTTCGGGTCAATCGGTGAAAGCGGCGGATTTTGATGGAGATGGTGATTTGGATTTATTTGTTGGTGGGCGCGTTTTGGCGCGGGCGTATCCGCAAACGGATAAAAGTTTTATTTTGCGCAACGATACTAAAGAAAAAGATAAGCCGATTTTTACGGATGTGACGAGTCAAGTCGCGCCAGAATTGAGTCATATTGGAATGATTAGCGATGCGTTATGGACTGATTTTAACAATGATAACTTGCCTGATTTGATTTTAGCGGGGGAATGGATGCCGATAACTTTTTTGCAAAATGATGGAGCGCATTTTAAAAATGTAACAAGTCAATCTGGCGTTGCGGATAAAATCGGTTGGTGGTCAAGCTTGGCGGCGGGCGATTTTGATAATGATGGCGACATAGATTATATTGCGGGTAATTTGGGTGAAAATTCGTATTTTAAGGCTTCGAGTACGCATCCGATGAGCATTTATGCGAAAGATTTTGATAAAAATGGGTTATATGACCCGTTTATAGCTTGTTATGGACAGGATTCGGTTGGAAATGTGCATGAATATTTTTATCCGACGCGGGATGATATGATAAAACAATTGATTTTGATTCGGCGGAAATTTCAAACGTATGGTGCGTTTGGTCAGGCAACGGTTCAAGACGTTTTCTCGAAAGAGGAGTTGAAAGATGCACAGATTTTGAAAGCCAATTGGTTGAAAACCAGTTACTTAGAAAATAAGGGAAATGGGCAATTTGTGTTGACGGCACTGCCTGTTGCGGCGCAGATGGCTCCGATTTATGGCATTTTGCCTTACGATTTTGACAAAAATGGTACGCTGGATGTGCTTTTAGTGGGCAATGATTATGGCATGGAACTTTTGCAAGGGCGAGCAGATGCATTTAACGGATTAGTTTTAAAAAATATGGGTCAACAAGGTTTTAAACCGTTGACGTTGGGTGAAAGTCAATTTTGTGTTCCGAATGATGCCAAATCGTTGACGCGAGTGGCGATTGGACAACAAAAAGAATGGATTATAGCGAGCCAAAATAAAGGTGCGTTTAAAGTTTTCGCTCCGAAAACACCCATTTCAAGATTACTTTCGGTGTCGCCTAATGAAGTGAAAGCCGTAATTACGTTCAAAAATGGGCAGAAACAATTGAAAGAATTTTATCGTGGGAATACATTCTTGTCGCAAGAATCGCGTAGTATGCAGATTCATAATGAAATACAAAATATTGATTTTTATGATATAAAAAATAAGTTGACTCGTAAACATTCTAATTAGGGAAATATCAGGTTGAACAAAAAAAAATTAAAATATATTGTTTGTTTAATATGCGTGAACAACTTTCATAAAGCCTATTTTTTAATAATATATTTTAAAAATTTTGAGTCTCTGACAAATTTTGTAGAGAGGAACCATGTAGATACGCACGGACGTGCGTATTCGTATTTAAAAGATGGATTATCAATCTTTTAAATACGAATTTTAAATACGAATACTTTTAAATACGAATACTTTTAAATACGAATACACACGTCCGTGTGTATCTACATCGTTCTCCTTTTGAAACCTTCCACAAAATTTGTCAGAGAACCATCTTTTTTATACCTTTTTTGAGAGTGATTTTTGTAATCTTCTTTTGTAAAACCTTTGAGATACAAATCTTCTCCACAAGAAGCGGTATTCCAAAAATCTTTTACATCTTTTTTTTGATCCACCGTAGTTTGCATAATTTTATTTTATCTTTTTAGTATCCGCGCATTACGAGACAGCATTATTGGAAGTCGTATTCAGAAAAAATTGATTCAACCAAGATTGAATGCTCAATAAACTCAAAATGGTATAAGAAGCATCTATTTTACCCGTTTGATTATCTTGAATGAGTTGTTGTACCGCGTTGAAATCAAAAATATTGGTCTTATCTAAATTCGATTTAGATAATTGTTGTTCAATAAC
>JBDKKX010000568.1:0-3773 GCA_039795795.1 Bacteroidota bacterium
CCTGATATTGATTATATGTTGCGACCCCAATTTTTGCGTGGAATAAAGGCTTTATTGAAAAATGATTTTACGTACGACATTCTCATTTTTCCGAAACATTTATCGGTTGCACAAAAGTTTGTTAGCCATTTTCCAGACCAAGCTTTTGTACTTGACCATATAGCAAAACCTTACATCAAAGCGGGTTTGATTGATGATTGGAAAAAAGATATTGAAGATTTAGCGAAATTTGAAAATGTGCAATGCAAAATTTCAGGAATTATCACAGAAGCCGATTGGGGGAAATGGACTTATCAGCACATAAAACCTTATCTCGACGTGGTTTTTGAGTCTTTTGGTACTGACCGAGTGATGTTTGGTTCGGATTGGCCTGTGTGCTTGGTTGCTGGAGAATATGCTCAGGTAAAAGCAATTGTAGAGACTTATACCAAAGACTTTTCGACGTCGGAAAAATCAAAAGTCTTTGGTATAAATGCAGCTAAGTTTTATAATTTTAGCCTTTAAAAACAATCAGCTTACTTGCAATTTTCTTTTCTGCGAGTGTCAACAATACCGACAATCTTCCAACCTTTGTCTGTATTCATTAATGTAAAAACATCCACACCGCAATGATTAAATTTATCGTTCACATAAAACTCATAAGGAGTCCAAGCAATGGCCATTTCACCGTCAATTTTGATGTCATAACTCGTCAATCTTTCGTCCAAAATGATTCCATCACGTTTTGTTCCGATTTGTTTTAACCAATCAATAATTGCGTCTTCTTGTAGCCGAACTTCGCCTGATTTATTTTTACCAATTGATTTCAAAAAACACGAAGGATGCAATACTTGACGAACCAACGTTGTATCATTTTTACGCATTCCATCAAAAACTTGATTGATGCTGGCCTTGATTTTTTCTTCGTCAGTTTGGGCGAAGCTTACAACAGAACAAAAAATAAAGAGGATTGATAGTACTTTTTTCATAATTATATATTCATTTTAGCATTAATTATTCTCAAATTTTGGGGCTTTACTGTCAAATTTCATATAATTTCCGATGACCGAAGCTGCATTTCCAAAACCGCAATCGTAGCCCTCATCAATATAAATAATGTTTGCTCCACCATCAAAAAAGCTTATTTTTAGTAAACATTTGCCAAATTCTTTGTTTTCATAAATAGCTTGATTTCGACTAAATTTTAAACTGGTTTTTTCGATAGTTGCTTCATTATAACTTGGAGGCCCTTTTATTGCTTGTATTTCAACGATAATTTTATCTTTACCAATTTGTTGAACGTACATATTTCCTGTGCCGCCATCTTTCCCAAAACTATAAGCATAAGAGCCAGTTACTGGTTTTGGTTCGGGTTTATCAATTTGCGTTGCGGCTGTTTTTTTGATACTAAAAGACATTTCTTTTCCATTCGGACTAGACCACGAACCACTAATTTCACCATCTTTTATTGTGCCATAATAAATGCCTGTAACTTCGGCTTTTGCTGCAAATTCGTGTAGTAAAAAATTGTCACTTTCAATTGTACCAATTACTTTAATAGGTTGACCAACTTTTTTGTAAGTCAATGTTCCATAAACCAAATTGGCATCAAATGTAAGAGATAAATTAATCGGGATTCTTTTATTTATAAAACCTTCAAAAGTTTGTTGTGAAAGTTTGGTTTGAGCGAAAGCTAGATTACCAATGAGAACCAATAAGAGAATCTTTTTCATAGTATTTTTTTTGATTAAACGATGCAAGATAAAGATTTTCGCTTTTCTTTGTAAAAAATATTTTTCCCCTTAACCAAACTTATCAACTCTCATCAAACATGAAAATTAAACTATTTCTTCCTGTAGTGTTCCTACTGTCATTTTCTACAATAATATTTGCCCAGAAAGGCAAAAAACAGAGCCTTTTTAACGGCAAAGACTTAACTGGCTGGAAAGTTTATGGTACAGAAAAATGGTATGTCGAAGACGGGCTTTTAGTCTGTGAAAGTGGCCCTGATAAAGAATATGGTTACCTTGGAACTGAAAAGACATTCAAAGATTTTGAACTTAGCGTTGAGTTTAAACAAGAAGCAAACGGAAATAGTGGCGTATTTTTTCATTCATCCATTGAAGGTACAAAAATTTCGGGTTGGCAAGCAGAAGTAGCCCCTCCTGGAAGTTCAACAGGTGGTATTTATGAGTCTTATGGACGTGGCTGGTTGATCAAACCAGAACCTGAAAAAGACAAAGCTCTTAAAATGGGCGAATGGAATAAAATGACCGTAAAAGTGGTTGGAAATGTAGTAACAACTTATTTGAACGGTACTCAAATGATTACATTAGACGACGAGAAAATTGGCTCAAAAAGTGGTTCGGTTGCGTTACAAATTCACAGCGGTGGCGGGATAAAAGTAAGATGGCGTAAATTGAAAATCAAAGAATTATAACAAAAGTAACCTGTAGTCCACGAACAATGATTTTTTTGTTCGTGGACTATGAATTAATGGAAACTCCTAAACCTTAAACTATTATTATGAATCAGGAAAAGACTACTTTTCAACACCTATTTAGCTTGCCTGTTATTGTGGCAGCCTTGGGTTATTTTGTTGATATTTATGACCTTCAACTTTTCGGAATTGTGCGTGTACAAAGTCTTGAAAGTTTAGGTTTGAATACCAAAGAAGCAATTTCTTCAGTCGGAACGACAATTATTAATTTTCAAATGATTGGTTTGCTGCTAGGAGGGATTCTTTGGGGAATTTTAGGAGATAAAAAAGGTCGCCTTTCTGTACTTTTTGGCTCAATTATCACTTATTCATTGGCTAATATTTGTTGTGGTCTCATTCCGCAAATTGAGTTTATAGATAAAATTGAAGCCTACAAATGGTTACGCTTTATTGCTGGCGTTGGCCTTGCAGGCGAATTAGGTGCAGGAATTACGTTGGTTTCTGAAATTTTGCCAAAAAATCTTCGAGCAATTGGCACTTCTTTGGTCGCAGGAATTGGTCTTCTTGGTGCAGTTGTTGCAACTTTTACCGTAAAACTTTCAGGCAATTGGACAATCGCTTATTTTATTGGTGGAGGTTTAGGAGTTGCCTTATTATTGCTACGCGTGGGTGTTATTGAATCAGGAATTTTTAAAGACGTTGTTGGAAAAAAGCATGTCGAACGAGGAAATTTCTTTTCGTTTTTTACAAATTGGAAACGTTTTGTAATTTATATGAAATGTATCGGTATTGGTTTACCAACTTGGTTTTGTATCGGAATTTTGACTTATTTGAGCAATGAATTTGGTGAAGCCTTAGGAATTACCGAAAAAGTTGACCCAGGTTTAGCAATTATGTGGGCTTATATCGGTATTTCGATAGGAGATTTTGGAAGTGGATTTATCAGTCACGCACTTCATTCTCGCAAAAAAGCCATTGCAGCCATGATGGCATTTGCTCTCGTTGGCGTTGTCGTACTGTTATTTTCATCAAGCATTAATAGTGTTAATGGCTATTATGCCGTTTGCTGTTGGTTAGGTTTAGGAACAGGATATTGGGCAATGTTCGTAACCGTAGGAGCAGAGCAATTTGGTACGAATTTAAGAGCAACAGCCGCCACAACAGTGCCTAATATGGTGCGTGGAACGGTTGTTTTGATGACAATAACCTATAAATTTTTCAAACCCAACCAAGGAGTAATTATTGCAGGTGCGATTGTTGGATTGATTTGCTTTGCAATTGGTTTTTATGCAACGCTCACCATTCCAGAAACGCATGGTAAAGATTTAGATTTCTTGGAGGCCTAGAAAATAAA
>JBDKKX010000569.1:0-3771 GCA_039795795.1 Bacteroidota bacterium
AATTAATTTATTATTATTTTATTACTTTTCGGCACAGATTGAACAGATACAACGAGATTTTCACAGATTTTTTTTTATTTTTTAATCCTTAAAATCAAAAAAAATCTGTGAAAATCTCGTTGAATCTGTTCAATCTGTGATAAAAAGTATTTTTGTCACGTACTGAGATTTTATTATAAAATTCATCATTCATCATTACTTAATTATTTATTGCAACAACATTGATTAATAATTCTTTTGAAATGATATGCAAGGTTGCAGTGCGATTTAGGGCGGGTGGTTTTAAAAAATTAAAGATACAAACGGCATTCATTGTGATAAAAAAAAGGCAACAAAGGATATAACCCCTTGCAGATAAGCCCAAAACAGATGCTTGATTCGACTCTACTAATTTATGCATCAAGGTTTGATGCCACTCCTCAGAAGCCTCTATTTTTCCCAAATTTTCAAAAGCATCCAGCGTTTGAACGATTTTTTGATTTCTTTCAATTTCTTTCATATTTTTATTTTTCTACTTAGACGACTAAACGAACCCATCGCTGGCATTCTAATCCGTGTTTTTCAAAATAATTTCTAACGCTGTCCGAACTTGTTTTTTAGCCCGTTTCACCAACGCTTCCACAGCAAGCACCGTTGTTTGCATAATTTCCGCAATTTCGGCATTGGAATAACCATCAATTTTACTCAAAGTGAAAGCGATGCGTTGATTATCGGGCAAAGTATTCAAAGCCTGCATCATTTCAGTCCTTTGCTCCGTTTCCAACAATGCTTTATCCGCCCTTTCGCCCCCGACAAGCCAATGAGTGACCGCTTCCAACCCTAAAATCTTACCAAAAGAAGTCATTCGTTTCCGCCGATTCCGTTTTTTAAGCTCATCCAGACATTTTGTTACCGCAATTCTATAAATCCAGGTGGATAATTTAGACGAGCCGCGAAAGGATGAAATCGATTGATACACTTCCATAAAAACTTCTTGTGCAATATCTTCTGCATCTTGCGGGTTCAATAGAAATCTATGACAAATATTGATCACTGGATTGCTATGCCGTTTTACCAATTCCTTAAATGCAGCCTGATTTCCAATTTTAACTTGATGTATTAAATCTTTTTCTTCCATAGCGTTGTTTAAATAGGCTTTCGGATTGCTGCTGTACTACATTTTTTTAACCCTTTGCAATGGCAATAAATTCATTGCATTATAACTCATATTCAACATATTTTTAGTCGCAAAACGGCTGCTTTCGTCATAAAACAAAAATACAACGGGTGCTTCCTCAATTAAAAGTTTATCGATTTGATGGTATAACGCATACCGTTTCGTATCGTTATTTTCTTGCAAAGCCGCTTCATACAAACGGTCAAAAGCCGCATTTTGAAACCGCGTATAATTCGGTGGTGCTGCATTTTTGCTATAAAAAACTGTGTAAAAACTCTCTGCATCGGGATAATCCGCTATCCACGAAGCCCGAAAAAAAGACGCAGTTCCTTTCGTCATCATTTCACGCATGGTAGCCGTTTCTAATACTTCCGTTTTACAACGAATACCGAGTTCTTCCCATTGCCGCGTAATGAATGTACACAAATCTAAATAATCTTTATTACATATCAACTTGATTTCAGGCAATTTATCTCCATTTGGGAAACCTGCTTCTGCTAATAATTTGCGCGCTTTTTCAGGTTGATAACTGTAACCCATTGCCTCATGGTCATTAAACGAGGGCAATCCTCTGGGCGAAAAACCACTACTTGCTGGTTTTCCCATCGAATTGCGCAAAGTACGCAGCATCATTTCGCGGTCAAAACCCCAATTCAACGCTTGACGTACTTTCTTAATACTCAATGCGTCTGTCCCTGCTTTGAACTGCATGTTAATCCCCAAATATTCTGTATTCAAATAAGGCGATTTTATCAATTGTAATTTATTGATTTGCTTAGGTTGAAGCGTACCATCTGGAGTCAACAATTGATTTACAATCGAAGATTCAATACCCGACATGTAATCCAATTTGCCGCGCATCATTTCCAAATAAGCCGTTTTGCGGTCGGGCATAAAACTCACTCGAACCCCATCTAAGTACGGCAATCGAACCCCTTTTTCATCGAATTCAAAATAATTTTCATTTTTCAATAAAAATAAACCTTGATTTTCTAACCAACGTTTAAACCGAAACGCTCCTGTACCGACTGGATTTTTACGAAAATCTTTTTTATAATATGTAATTGCTTCATTTGGAACGATGGAGCAATATTGCATCGTCAAAATCCCCAACATTGGGCGAAACGGTTTTAACAAATGCAGTACAAAAGTAGTATCATTGAGGGCTTCAAAGGGTTTATTTGCAGCGACCCTGCCTTTGAAAATCCAAGAACCCGACGAATTCACCGTCGTATCTAAAATGCGTTCCAAGCTATACGCGACATCTTGCGCGGTCATTGCGCGCCCTTTTCCATTTGGAAAACAAGGATTGTCATGAAAAAAAACATTGGGTTTCAAATGAAAGGTGTAATGCAAACCATCCGCCGAAACTTCCCAACGATTTGCCAAATCAGGACGCACGATGAGCGAGTCGTCCAACGTAATCAATGTATTATATAGGTGTTGAATCGCCCAAATATTCGCTTGCGACCGTGCGAACGCAGGGTCTAAGGAACTGATTGGATTTTGTTGGTTATATCGAAAAACTTTTTTGGCTTGTTTTTCCGAATCGGAATGATTACAACGAATTGAAAATGCAGTGATTACACCGATGAATAAATATTTATAAAATTGCATAAATACGATAATTGCGTCAATTTAAAGTTAATTTGCCACAAATTACACGAATTTTTGCAAACACATAGGGACACAGAATACAGATGATACATATACTTCTGTAAGTCATTGATTATAAATTGTTTACAAAAGTCTATGTGTTCTATGTCCCTATGTGTTTACAAAAATCTATGTGTCCTATGTTCCTATGTGTTCCAAAAATGGAAGCATTAATACCCTAAAACAGTATTTAATTTTGCCAAAATGCTATCAATCGGATAATCCCCTGCGGATAAAATATGCGTTTTACCCGTTTTCTCAATCAAATGCAAAAATTGGGTACTATCAATCGGCACATCGGGCTGCATAGAACGCGCTCTCGTCTCCATTTTGATATAAAAATCAGACAAGTTTTTCAGTTCCGCTTTGCCATAAGGCGTTTCAATGGCATCCGCATAAATCCGAATCGGCGTTAAGCGCAGCAGCGAAACACCCCTAAATATCGCCGAAAAAGAAGCCGTCATACCGCCAAAAAGCAGCAACATCCGCACTACCTGCCGACGATTATAATCCAACTTCAATTTTTGGACATAAAAACGAGCCAAGCCGAAACACAAAGCCGCTATCAAAGCAGCAACAAGGAGTCCCCAAGGCATATTAATATCCAACCGTTCAAATATGTGTAAAGGCTTGTTCATCAATCTATTCTTTCAAAATCAACCGTGAAATTACTAATTTTTGAATCTCAGAAGTACCTTCTCCAATGGTGCACAATTTAGAATCTCTATAAAATTTTTCAACAGGAAAATCCTTCGTATAACCATAACCCCCATGAATTTGAACGCCCTCGCCACTCGCCCAAACCGCTACTTCCGACGCATAATATTTCGCCATCGCTGCTTCTTTCGTCATCGGTTTGTCGTTCATTTTGAGGTCAGCCGCTTGACGCGTCAATAATTCTGCGGCTTCAATGCGCGTAGCCATGTCTGCCAATTTGAAACTAATGGCTTGAAAATTAG
>JBDKKX010000570.1:0-3754 GCA_039795795.1 Bacteroidota bacterium
TCCCAAAAAATCAATCCCATTTAATCCCAAAAAAATCCCATTTAATCCGAATTCCAACGTACCCCAAGTTAATTTATTCATTTTTTTTTAACAAATATAGATATTTTCTGTCACTTTTTTAACATTAAGAAGTTATTAACATGACATGTTGAACAACTCAACTTCTTTTCCATTAAATTTTTTTTAGAATGTACAAAAAAACTTCAAAAATCTTAAAACGATGCCTACATGGGTTCGTCGTTGCCGTCACTTGCACGAGTGCGACAGCGCAAAATGCCGCAAAACCAGCGATTGATTCTATTGCAAAACCAGTTCTAAAAGTCCTTACCGATACGGGTACGGTGAAATTGCCAGATACTTATTTCCAAAAGCCGCATTGGGCAATTGGACTGAGTACAGGTAGTAACGCTTTTGTCGGATTGGATGTTGCTTGCAGCATCGCCCCAAAATGGAATGCTAAAATCGGTTATAATTATTTTGACTTGGTCTATAATAATTTAGCTCCGATTTTGAAAGCCGCTAAAATGCCTGCGGGCGTTCAAGGCGAAGCAACGTTGTCTTTAAGTCAATTCGCCTTCACTGCGGAATGGACTCCGACGCGCTCTAAAAATTTGCGTTTAGCCTTGGGTGGGGTTTACTACGTTGCCAATCAGATTACAGGCAAAATCGTTTACACGAATAGCATTTCATTGAATGACATGGTTTTGTCGCCCGCAGAAGTCGGCACGATGACAATCGCTTATTCGACGGCTTCCAAAATATCGCCTTATTTTGGGATTGGCTTTGGACGAACGGTGCCTAAAAAACGCGTTGGTTTAAGTTTAGATTTGGGTGCGGTTCAAAAAGGCGCGCCGATAATCGGGATTGAAGCAACGGGTTTATTGAAAAGCAATGATGCCAATGCACCGATTTTAACCCGCAATTTAGAAAAATTTCAATGGCATCCAGTCGCTAATTTGCGTTTGGCGGTCAAGTTGAATTAATCCACTGTTTCTTTTTTAAAACCCTAAGTTTAACATTTTTTTTAATGAAAAATATATTCAGTTTCAAAAGTTTATCGATTCTTCTATCGTTTGCGACGGCTTTTGCAATTACGCAATCTTGCGGGACGAAAGCGGATTTAACCAAGGATTTTTCCTTTAATCTGGATTTAGATATTATCAAAGTGCCTTTGTCGGTTCAAATTATTGATGGTAATTTTGATTCGGGTGCCAGCCCAGAAGGTGTAACTATCGAATTAGCAGGACCCGATAAGGATAAATTTTATTCCACGATTGGCGAAAAAACGTTGACGGTAACGAAAGGTTTTGTTGATTTTGCGATTAAGAAAACCGATGCACCGACGGTTCAAAACCCATTGACTGTTACGGTGATTGCGAAAGCACCTGGTTATTTGAGAACGATTCG
Organism: Bacteroidota bacterium; assembly: GCA_039795795.1. GTDB lineage: Bacteria > Bacteroidota > Bacteroidia > Chitinophagales > Saprospiraceae > JAAFJT01. Next base: position 1,408 of record JBDKKX010000570.1, read on the forward strand.
AACGTTCACGATGACGACGGCGGATTCTACGCAATTTCAAGCGATGAGTATGGTGAATTTGGCGAAACCGCCAGCAGGGGTAACGATTCAAACGGCTTCTGTAACAGTGGGTGCGAATGGTGCGGCTGCAACGACGTTAGCAACAACGCCCGTTTCTTCGCAAGAAGCCGTGAATGTTCAAATACCAGCAGGCACACAGTTCAAAGACAAAGATGGCAATGTATTGACAGGGACAGCACAAGCTACTTTGGTGCATTTCGATAATCAAAATCCTGCATCTTTGGCAGCTTTTCCGGGCGGTTTTGCGGTGGGCAGCGCGAAAGATGCGAATGGTGCGAATATCGGTTCTGGACAATTTACGACGATGGGCTTTTTGGCTTTGGATATGACGATTGGCGGCAAGGAAGTTAAAAACTTTTCTGGCGCGGGGATTCAAATTTCGATGGATTTGAATGAATCTTCTGTGAATCCTGTGACGGGCGCGCCGATTGCGATTGGCGATAGCATGCCGATTTGGAGTTTGAACGAAACGGATAATAGCTGGGTTCGGGAAAAAGTGGGCGTTGTCAGTGGTACAGCAAGCAATTTGAAATTGGTTTATACCCAAAACCACTTGTCTTATTGGAATTTGGATTATTTTTATGGACCGAGTTGCAATATGGGTGGTACAATCACTTTTGCGGGGATTCCAACACCGAATTATTACTATATGGAAGTCGTGAATGCGGTGACGAATCAAGTGGTGCAAATCTATCATAATTACATCTATTTAGCGAATGGAGGTACTTTTAATTTCTTCCGCGCACCCGATTTTCCAGTTTACATCAAGTTGTATTCGGGTACGGCTTACTATTGCAAAGGGGCGTATTTAGGCAAATCCAATAAATTTTCGCTTTGTGGCACTGCTACGGCTACTTTTGTATTGGGTACGCCGCCGCCGCCTGCACCGACTTTGACGACGACCGTTTCCGCCGTCGGTACGTGTGCGAGCAAGCCGGGTATAGCCATTTATCCCAATGTAACGGTGTATTATCACGAAGTCGGTGGTAGTGGTTGTAATTATTGGTCATTTGGCGGCACGATGCTTCGGGGACAATATATTACAACAGTTTTCCAAGCAGGCAAAACGTATGATGTACTCATTATAGTTGGCGGAGTGGGTATTGTAGTTCAAAAAACGATTCCTGCTAATGCAGTGGGGGCTTACAAAGTGGATATGCGCGCTTTGATGCCCGATATCTTATGTAGTCGTTTTTAAAATAATGTTTTAGGTTTTTCGTTTTAAAATGCCATAAAAAGGGTGTTTACTTCAAAACAGAAGTGAACACCCTTTTTTGGCATTGGGATTTTCTTAACAATTTATAAAATATAAAATATAATGCTTATAAGGTAAAAGCGTACCTTTGTACAACCTTTGTGACTAATTCAGCACATTATTTGATAGCTAAAAAATCATTTTTTTATGTTTTACCATTATGGAACGGTTACAAAATAAAGTATCTATTTAGTTCTACTTTGGCACTCTAAAAAAAGCAGACCGTAAAGAGAGAAATGAATTTATTTTTTTTGCAAAAAAATTATTTTTGCTCTCTTTACGGGTTTTCTTTATTTCAAAGTGCCAAAGTAGAATTAGAAACTTTATTTATTTTACGTTCATTTGTGGTAAAAAACAACCCTATTTGAATATCTATGAAATCAAGATGGGCTGCCTTCCGCACCGATTACCCGTTTGCAGCGCGCCTAACTAAAGGGGTAGCGTATATTTTTTCCTTTTTTTTTCTCATTTACTGCGTTTTTCTCTTAGGCTTTTTCGGGAAAATCCCTTCTGCCAAAGAGTTGCGCGAAATGCAATCGTTGAATGCTTCTGAAATTTATACGTCGGATGGCGTATTGATAGGGCGTTTCTATCGGGAGAACCGAACCAATATTCAATATGACGCATTGCCCAAAGATTTGGTGAATATGCTCATCGCCGTTGAAGATGAACGGTATTGGGAACACGATGGCGTAGATATGCGGGCGATGGCGCGTGTATTGGTGCGTACCATCATCAGCCGAGACGAATCGGGCGGTGGTGGTAGTACGTTGAGTATGCAATTGGCGAAAAACCTTTTCAAACGCAAACATTATTGGATGGGTAGTACCGCTATTGCTAAAATTCGAGAAATGTTTATTGCGAGCCGTTTGGAAGAGGCTTTTGATAAAAAAGCTTTATTAGCTTTTTATTTGAATACGGTGCCTTTTGGGAATAATGCGTTTGGGATTCAGGTGGCATCGACGCGCTTTTTCAATAAACCGCCGATGGAATTGAAATTGGAAGAAATGGCGGTTTTGGTTGGGATGTTGA
>JBDKKX010000571.1:0-3744 GCA_039795795.1 Bacteroidota bacterium
AGCGGTTCGTGAAATATTTAATTTTGTAAAATCATTAGGAGGAACGCTTTCTGGAGAACATGGTATTGGTTGGATTCTTCGCCCATATATGGATATTATGTTTAATGAGACAAGCCTTAACCTGTTAAAAGGTATCAAAAAAACATTTGACCCTAAAGGAATTTTAAATCCGATGAAAATTATGCCCTAATAAAAACCTTTTTATTGGGCAAAAAACATTCAAGGATTGGCTTTCAAAGGCTTTTTGCCCAATTTTATTTTACAAAATCGTTTGTAGCCAAATCGAATCCCAAAAGTTATTATTTTCCTTTTGATTTTAAAATTTAATTTTGAAAATGCCATTTAAAAAGCTTTGTTGCCTCAATTTTGTTTTGTCCTATTTTTGTATTTCTTGCAGCGTCCATAAAATAAGTAGTTGAGTAGAGATAAACGCTGTTTATATAATTGATAATCAATTGATAATCAATTCATTGTAAAATTCATCATTTATCATTTATCATTCATCATTACTTAGTATTCCTCTTTTTATCAAAATTTACCAAATTATTACAATCTTCGCCCTATTTTTGCATTTCAAACCTTTTTTCCTAATTGCTGAATCACATTTAATTGAAAACATATACATTATATGAGTTAAACGAATTTTTGCGCCGAGTGGTAGCAATGAATTTTCCAGAATCGGTCTGGGTCACGGCGGAAACGATTCATATTAGTTGGTCACGCGGGCATTGCTACATGGATTTGGTCGAAAAAAATGCAGAATCTTCCGAAATCGAAGCCAAAATGCTTGCAATCATGTGGGCGAACGATTTCAAACGCATTTGTCGGACGCGTGCCGCCGAATTCGATAGGGAAAGCGATCTCGTTCAAAACGAAATTACCACTTTATTGAAATCGGGTATCAATATCCGAATTCGAGTGCGTGCCGATTTTAGCGAATTGCACGGCATTAAATTGATAGTTGAAGAACTGGATTTTACACAAATCGCTGGAAATCAAGCACTTGAACGGCTTCAAACCATTCGATATTTAAAAAATTCGGGCGCGATGCATCGCAATAAAAAATTAAAATCGCCCGTTTCATGGCAACGACTTGCGGTCATCAGCAGCGAAACCGCAGCAGGTTGGGAAGATTTTCAAGCGCATTTGCAACAAAATCCATTGAAATTCACTTTTGAATTGACGCTTTTTAAAGCGGCGATGCAAGGCATTTATTCGTCAAACGAAATCATATCCCAATTAAAAACAATAGAATTGTTGCAACACAAGTTTGATGCGATTGTAATTGTTCGGGGCGGCGGTTCAAAGACCGATTTAAGTAGTTTTGACAATAAATTGCTTTGTGAGGCGGCTTCATACGCGCCTTTGCCGATATTATCGGGCATCGGTCACGAGATAGATGAAAGTATTTTAGATATGATTGCATTCCGAAGTTTGAAAACGCCGACCGCAGTAGCTGATTTTTTGATTGAGCAACAGCGACAATATCATAATGCGTTGATACAAGCGCGTCATAAAGCACAACTCATTGTTTATCAACGAATTGAACAATCTTTGATGTTGTTGCAACAGCAAAAAATGCAGATGCAATGGATTGGACATCATTATATCGCACAACAGGCGCAATATTTGGCACATTTGTCGAAAATGGTTCAATCGCAACACCCGAAACGATTGGCAGAGCAAGGATACTGGATTATCGAAAAAGATGGAAAACGTATAATGGATTCTAAATCAATTGATTATGAAGATTTAATTAAAATTTATTTTAAAGATAGTGTCATACACGCAAAAGTCATAGATAAAAATGAGTCATAAAAAAGATAAAAAAAATCAAGAATATGAATGGAGCAATCCGCAAGAGTTGCATCCAGAAGCAAAACCGTTTTCTTACGATGAAGCATTGCAAGAAATTCAACAAATTGTAGAAGCGATGCAGCAACCTTCTATTAGTATGGACGAATTATTAAAAAAAAATGAGCGAGCAAATGTGTTAATAGAACTTTGTCAAAAGAAATTACAAGCAATTAAGCCTAAATTTGACATTCCTTTTTAAAATCACAACCTATTGATGTACAACAAATTACATATTTTTTATAAAAAATGTGATTAAATCGCATAAAAAAATGAAAATAAGGTTGATTTTTTAATAAAAACCCCTTTACCTTTGGGCGGTCTAAGGCGATTGAACAAAAATAAATGTCTTTTAAAAATATATCGAACTACATTTATCGTTCATTGCCATAAAAAATATTAAAAAAAATGAAATATCAGCATACAAATTTCGGATGGTGGCAAATCTTACACGCAGTAGTCGGGTAAGTTCCTAAGTCTGTTTATGATTGTATGAATTCATCATATTTAAAACGGCTTGACGGTAGTACCCCGACAAGCCGTTTTTGTATTTTCGCCATTTTAGAATAAAATCAATAAATATGATTGCAACAACTCAAAAAATTGTTTTAAAAACCGCTTTTAAAAAATATTTGGCGGATGTTTTCACGCCTGTCAGCACGTATATGAAAGTGCGAGACCGATTTTCGGAGACGGTTTTATTGGAAAGTACCGATTTTCGGAGTCTTGAAAATTGCCGTTCATTCATTGGAGTGGAGCCGATTGCGAAATTTTTAATTCAAAACGGGCAAATGGAATTGCGTTTTCCAGACGGTTCTAAAACCGTTACGAAATTGAATTCTAAACAAAATGTAGCTCAATTGTTTGCAGACTTTAAACAACAATTTGAAGTTAAAACGCCGAATGGTATTTTGAATGGATTTTTTGGTCATACGGCGTATGACGCGGTTCAATATTTTGATACATTGGATTTTGATGCGACCAAAAGGAAAACGGATTTACCAGATATGCACTATTCTTTATATCGGTATATTATTGGTTTTGACCATTTTAAGGATGAAATGACGATTTTAGAAAATATTCCAACAGGCGAAAATAGTCGTTTGGAAAGTTTGGAATCTATCATCAAAGGACAACCTTCTGGAACATTTAGTTTTAAATTAGTGGGCGAAGAAAAGGCAAATATGACCGATGAAGCATACAAAAAGTTAGTTAGTTTAGGCAAGCACCACTGTCAAATTGGGGACGTATTTCAAATTGTTTTATCGCGTCGTTACACGCAAGCCTTTTCGGGGGACGATTTGAACCTATATCGAACCCTTCGCACCATCAATCCATCTCCTTATTTGTTTTATTTTGATTACGGTTCTTATAAAATTTTCGGTTCATCGCCCGAAGCACAATTAGTGGTCGAAAACGGGATGGCGAGTGTCAACCCGATTGCAGGCACGTATCGGCGCACAGGGGATGATGAAGCCGATGCGCAAAAAGCGCGGGAATTGCGTACCGACCCCAAAGAAGTTGCGGAACACATTATGTTAGTAGATTTGGCTCGAAATGATCTTAGTAAGCATTGTAAGTCTGTGAGAGTCAAGGAGTTAAAAGAGGTACAATACTTTAGTCATGTTATACATTTGGTGAGCAAAGTGGAAGGCAAAATCGTTCCAGATGCAAATTCAGCACATGTTTTTGCGGATACTTTTCCTGCGGGAACGCTTTCAGGTGCGCCGAAATACAAGGCGATGCAATTAATTGACGCGTATGAACCCGAAAATCGGCATTTTTATGGCGGCGCGATTGGCTATGTGGGTTTCAATGGCGAGATGAATCAAGCAATTGTGATTCGTTCTTTTTTGAGTTATAACAATTTGTTGCATTATCAAGCGGGTG
>JBDKKX010000572.1:0-3722 GCA_039795795.1 Bacteroidota bacterium
GCCCAATCTTTTTTACGCTTGGCAGAAATTAATTCGGCTCAATCTCGCAGACAATCGCTTAACCGATTTACCCGAATCAATTGGGAAATTGGGTCGTTTGGAATGGTTAAATTTAAGTGGCAATCCGTTCGTTTTTATACCCAAAGCGATATTGACTTTACCCAAATTGGAATTACTGTTTTTAAGAAATTGTGGTTTGAACGATTTGCCCGAAGAATTAGCCCTCCTTAAAACATTACAAGTTTTAGATATTAGTGGCAATCCTTTATATAATGGTCGAATCCCGAAAGTGGTTTTTCAATTTCCGCAATTAGAAGAATTGATTATGACGGATTGTGGACTACAAGTCCTCTCGGAAGATGACTTTTTGCCCATGAAAAACTTATGTATCATTCGTTTACAAAATAACAAAATTCGATATATCTCCCGTCGGTTAGCGCGCATGAAGCAGGCGGAAGAATTTAATTTTTCGGGCAATCCCTTGGAATATGTTGCGCCTGAAATGTATCAATTGCCTTTGTTAGAACGATTTATTTTAGCCGAAACGGCATTTGAAGCCGTCGATATGCCGAAAAAGGACACCGAAATCGTGGAGGAGGCGATTTTGGAAACGTTTGAACCCGAAGTACAGGATATTCGGCGAAAATATGGACTGGATAAAAGACGTAATTTCATGTAAGGGACGTGGAAAATGGAAATAAAAAAGAGTGGCTTTTAGGAAATGTTCCTAAAAGCCACTTTTTTAGTGACACTAAAAATAGTGAAAATATCGCGTTTTTGTGACAACGGAAAATGTCTAATTTTGCCGTTTGTTTGTTTTTATACAAAGTGCATTTTCAATTTGGCAGTTGATTTGGCAGTTGATTCGATTTAACTAATTGATATTCAATTAGTTGTACGTTTTTTTAACTGCCAAATCACTGCCAAATCACTGCCAAATCACTGCCAACTACTGCCAAAAAGTGCTAAAAAGGGGTATTTTTATCATATTACAAAAAAAATACGTTTGGCAGTAGTTGGCAGTGATTTGGCAGTGATTTGGCAGTGATTTGGCAGTTAAAAATCGTTGTAAATATATGATTATCAATTAGTTAAGTCATAGTTACTGCCAAAATTCATTTTTTCACCACTTTTCGCCCGAAAAGTGATTTTCAATTGTGACATGGTAAAAAAAATACTGTGTATAATATACACAGTATTTTATAATAAAAAATATTAATTTATTTAAGATATGCGTCGTTCGTACATAACGCCTGTTTTTTTGAATAAAGAGGTATTATTTAGCAAACGATTTGCTGTCCGTTCACTAAAACCTACTTTTTTAGCTAAATTAATAGCATTCGCCCAAACAATGCCTTCAATCGGTAAGGCTCGATACCATGCTTGTTGTTCATCTCTTAAAGCATCCACTGGAGTTTCTAATCTTTGTAGAACTTTTTCACTATTATGTTTATAGTATTTCATTAATTTATACGCGCCTTCCATACTATTTTGCCCTATATATAGGTGTTGTTCCATTTCTTTCCAAGTTGCGTATTTTATTTGTTCTTCTGCACTCCGCATAACTTCTAAAATCAACGCAAAACGCATCATATAAGATTTCAATTTCCCATAAATGCTTTTAAGTTGATCATTATCTGCTGCATTTATATTGTCTGTTAATTCATTTATAGCTTTTTTATATATTTTCTTGGCTTCTGTCGAGCATTTTATAAGTACAAAATCAACAGTAGGGATATTGTTATATGTTTTTCCTGCATCGATTCTATTCGGCAAGGAATCCACATAAGTAATCATTTGTTGCCACTGGTTTGTCATTTCATCGGAAGGAAAATCGTCGCTATCATAAGGAGCTTTTGTCTCCGCAGGGTAAGCAAAAATTAATCTTGCCGAAAATCCTGTAATATTTTTATCCCCATTTAATAATTGGTGTATGACTCCTGGTTGAACGCCGCCAATGACGGTCGCATTTGGATTTGCAATGGTAATAATGTCCCCTGAAACGCGATTATATTTTACGAACGCGGAATCCCAATTTTTTAACCAAAACTGTTCATCGCTCCCTGAACGATAACTATTCATATTTTTAATCCAAGCTAAAACCTCTTCTTGCAAATACAAAATCCCTCGCGGATTGTGGTACATTGCTCGAATGAGTGCTTCCAATGTCGAATTGTCAATAATTAGTTCTCGGCGTTTGGGCTTAGGCGGAGCCTCTTTTTCGGAAAGGGCTTCTTGATGCCAAATCCCCATCTTTATATTATACTCTTCTGCGGCATTTTTTTCAATATCGAATAAAGGTTGAAAAAATCTTTTGGCACTGACCGATTTCCCTGCGGAAGAATCTCCTACTAAAACGGCATATAAAATTGGAAAATGTTCATGTCCTTGTCGATATTGTGCTTTGTATGCAATCCCTAGTAAGGAAGATATGGCAACTAAAGCGTTCGTGCCATAATAATCCATTGGATATCCTTCCGCTTTTTGAAAAGCATTTATGATTGCAGCCGTTTGGCTGGGGAAAGCCTCTATTGGAAAATCATTTCGGGATTCATTTTTAAATTTTTTGAGATTTTTTTTGTAAAGGTTTTCAATTTCCGCTTCATTATTATCTTTGGAGGTAATAATATTTCCTTTTTTTAAAGGCGGTTCATTTTTTGAATGAGTATATGTTATTTTTACGTGATACGTATTACGTAAAAAAGCAATAAATTGTTCATCAGAGTAACAAGTTGTCGTTTGGTCATACCCATCTTTTAATTGGGTTATGACTACATTTTCGGGATTTTTTTGTTCCGAATCTTTAAATTGCGATAAAGCAACAGTTTTTGCAATCTCAAAAGGAACATTATTCTCTTTACAGAGACATCCAAAATCGAAACATTGGAGCTTTCTGGGTTTATTCATATTAATAGATTTTAATATAAATTCTGCTTTTACATCGTCATTTAGAACGTCAATATAAGTGTATATATCTGCAACTTTTTCAGAATCTCTTTTTTGCTCTTTTTTGTTGTCTTGTGAAATGTCTTTGTCGTGCTTCTCAAAAGTTTTGCTCTCTAAATTTAAGTAAAAATTCTTTTTATCCACTGCAACATAAAAGAAATGGCGTGATTCATTTTGACAAGTAGAATCGAAATGAGTTCCCTTTTTTCTATCATCCGTCACGTCTAAATCTTTGCATAATCTTTCAATAACTTGTTGATATACAATACGATGCGTTTCCCAAGTCGAGTTTGTCCAAACTAAAATGCGCAAGCCATAACCACTTGGCGACGGAAATGCAGCAAAAATATAATCCATTTCCTTTAATTTATTTTGATATAAAAAGCAATCATAAGTGGATTTACAACCATCTAAATCGAAAACTAAACAAGGCACATATTCGACACAATTCCTTTTTTCATCGCTTCGCTGAATAAAGTTACCCAAGATGAAACCATTTAAGGTTTTCTTTTTTTTATCGTAAACTTCTTTGGCTGATTTTTCGTTTGCTTTCGCTTTTTCCAAATAGGCTTCATAGATGCAAACAATGGATTGTGAGGCATTTAGCTTTGTAATATCCGTTGTTTCGATTTCGGATAATAGTTCCCCAAGCGTTATTTTTCGCTCAGGATGGGTGTTAATGCCTTTGAGAACAGTAACTGGTACTGTCAAACGGGGATGGTTCGGCAATACGCCGAAATCTAACACATCTGCTGTGTTAGTAATGTTTTCTTTCA
>JBDKKX010000573.1:0-3722 GCA_039795795.1 Bacteroidota bacterium
TTCTAATTAAAATCTCACTTTTCGGCACAGATTGAACAGATTTTACGAGATTTCACAGATTTTTTTTGAATTTTAAGCATTGAAAATCCAAAAAAAATCTGTGAAATCTCGTAAAATCTGTTCAATCTGTGCCGAAAAGTGAGATTTTAATTAGAAAAAAAAATTAAAATTTTCGGAATCCATGGATTACCAATAGATTCCGAAAATTTAGAAACTTAATTTTTTATTAAAAAATCTAATGCTTTAAGTAAATTGGAGATGGATTCCCTTTGCGCCTCCGATAAATCTTTGGTTTGTAGGAGTTCCTGCAATAAACGGACTGCTGCCTTTCGCTCCTGCAACTCCTTTGCTTGACAAAGTGCTACTGCAAATTTATCTTCATACGTAACTGCGACCGCCGCTAAATCATTCCAATCCGAGTACTGAAAAACCTGTGTTCCTTTTTTGAATAAATCCAATTGTTCATTAAATTGCTTTCTAAGTATTTTCAAAGCATCGGAACCTTGAAGTGTGTCTAAAAAAGCACTTTGTAATAAAACCGTATCTATATACTGACGAGCTGCTGCCTTTTGGGGTGCAAGCGGGTCGTTGCTGTTACTCATTAATGAGCCAGTTATGTCTTTTTTTGCATCGGGTAGGGAGACAACCCCATAGGCTGGCAGTTGAACCTTATGAGGTGTCGTTTTCAACGTTGGTGCTGTCTTTATGGGTACTGGGTTGGTTACAACAATGACAGGCGCGCCAGTTACAATGTCGAGCGGCTTAATACCATATCCAGAGCCTTTTTTTGCGTCGGGTGCGGTAACCACATCGTCTGGCAGTTGAACCTTAGGAGGTGCCAGTTTCAACGTTGGTGCCGTCTTTGTGGGTACTGGCTTCGTTACAACAATGACAGGCGCGCTGGCTGCAGTGTCGGGCGGCTTAACACTAGATCCAGAGCTGGTCGATCCCGTTCCAACTTCATCTGAGTTTTGTTTTGGTGGCGGCAGCGGCGGTGACGGCGGTTGGACTATGTGCCAAATGCCGACGATAACCAAAGCCGCACTCGCTGCCATCGCACGATTAAAACGAGCAAATAGAGGCACTACTTTGGTTTTAGGCTTATCCTCCTTATTTTCCACTGCACCTTGGGCTGCCTTTTTGGAAGATTGTAACGCCTGATATCGCTGCTGTTTTAAAATCAACTCTTGCAAAAGGTATTTTTTAATCTCTATGCTTTGTTCTGAAGACAGTTCACCTGCGAAATACTGCTCTAACTCCTTTTCTGACACACGCTTTGTATTTTTCATTTTCATCTTTTTTATTTTTTACGATATGCTACCAAACGGGCATCCCTACGGGATTTTGATTCGTAGAGACGCGATTTATCGCGTCTTGCCCAACCGAATACTGCATTTTACTATTACACGTAAAACATTAATTATCAATCTTTTAATGTAGATACGCACGTCTGTGCGTATCTACACGTAAAACATTAATTATCAATCTTTTAATGTAGATACGCACGTCTGTGCGTATCTACACGTAAAACATTAATTATCAATTTTTTAATGCAGTAGATACGCACGTCCGTGCGTATCTACACGTAAAACATTAATTATCAATTTTTTAATTTTGTCTAATCACTTAACAACTCTAATAAAGTTTTGAAAAGTTTCAAACTAAACGCATCGACCGCCTCTCTCAACTTTTTACTTGCTGCTTGATGCCTTTTTCGGACAGCTTCGGGTGTAACTTTCCATAATTCAGCAATATCTTTCAATTTGATGTTGTCAAAATAATGGCGATGAATCAACTCAAAATGCATTGGATTCGTTGCTTTAAATTTCTGAAGGATTTCATCGAATTTCTCCCGACAACGCTCATAGATGCCTTCTAATTCTTTAATATGAGGTGCTGCAATTTGCAACACATCCAAAGATAAAGTATCCACAATCAACGTTTTTTTTCGGCAGGTATCTAAAATCGTATTATGGATAGTATTATACAAATAACCGCTTAAATTATCATATTCCACTTTTTCAGCGCGCAGTGCTTCATAGAATTTAATATAACCCTCTTGTACTCGGTCTTGAATCGTCTCAAAGGTTATTTTAGGATTATAGAGTGCTTTAAAAAGACCTACAAAATGATTAAAATAACTATATATTTTTGTAAAAAAAGGACAATTCCGATTGTATGGTAGCTCATCGGAATTCCATTGTTTAAACGCAGCAATCATTTGTGTAAATTGTTGTTTATCCAAGCCGAAATTTTTTTCTGGTCCTGTTTCTCTCATTTTTTCACATGTTTGTTTTTTAAATACAGTTAGGATTTTTTTTTTGCTACAAAGGTTTTAAAGACAGGTTCCAAGAAAAGATGCCATGGCGTTTTTGTATAAGCCATCTGCACAAACTCGTTTTCTTTTAAAACATTTATCTATCCGCAAAATAATCCTAAATAATTTCCCCGTTGTCTGCTTAACGGCTTTTTTTAAAAAACGTGAACGGTATAAAAAGCATTTTTTATTAAAATATACTATTTTTTAAAATCTCAAAAAAAATTTTATGCTTCAAAATAAAGATGAATAAATTGTTTATAAAGGTTTTATAGATTAAATTATGTTGCAATATAATTTAAAAAAAGAAAAATAGAACAGCTAATTTTTTTTTAAAAATTCACGTTTTGGAACACCACCGTTTTATAACCAGAAGCGAACAAAAACAAAAATTTGCGCCCTTCTGAAAAACACCTTTTTTGAAATTAAAACAAATGTACAGATGTAGAAACAAATTATTTTAAAAATACTTTTTTTGGGTTATGTTGGACGGGTTATATTGCAAAGTTCAGCTTGAAAAAAAATAGACTTTTCTTGTTTTAAAACCATTTATAGTCATTTAAAATTTCATTCCTTATGAAACTATAAAGGCAAGGCAGGTTATGCCAATTGGAATGATAGAATTTCGAGCATTTACATTTTCAATTTGTAATTACAAGTCTAAACGGCGATATAAATACCGTTTGGAAGAAAATAAACCTTCTAAATGGTTGATAATCAATCATTTAGAAGGTTTATTTTCTGTATTTGATTTTTATTTTGCGCTAAAAACGCGGAATATTTTGGGATGTTTCATTCGAGGCGAAAAGTAGGTTACAAATTGTGATACGAATGGATGTACGGATTTTACGGATTTCACAGATTCATACGGATTTTTTTTTATTTTTTTGCCTAAAACCAAGCATTGGGGTTAAAAAAAATCCGTATCAATCTGTGAAATCCGTAAAATCCGTACATCGATTCGTATCATAATGTATCCGAAAGTGTAACCCAAAAATGAAACATCCTATTTAATCCCCAAAAAAATCTTATTTAATCCTAATTCCAAATGTACATCCACAAAAAAGACAGATTTATCTAAAAAACGACCTTCAAAAGCAGGTTCATCTTACCTTTGTTGCATTCAAATCAACAAAATTTTTTTTTTAAAATAATAATTTCGGTAACGATGAAACAGTTTTTTAAATTTGTTTTCGCCTCTTGTCTGGGCGTATTTTTATTTGTGGTGGTTTTTGGCTTGTGGGGGATTGGCAGCGCGGTGCGGATGGCAATGAAGGGCGATAAGGTGAAATCGACGAAACCCAATACGATTTTGGAATTGGATTTTTCAAAGCAAGTGCCTGAATTAACGGATAACACGGGAGACCATGACCCTTTTAAACAAGAATCGATTTTAGGGTTGCAC
>JBDKKX010000574.1:0-3721 GCA_039795795.1 Bacteroidota bacterium
TGCCACCGTTTTCAATACGACTATTAAAGAAAATTATCATTTGATTGAAGACATCTATGTACAATTAGCACCCTTTAAAGACCGTCCTGCGGGTAAATTATCGGGCGGGATGAAGCAAAAATTGGCATTATGTTGTGCGTTGATTCACGAACCCAAGATTCTTTTCCTCGACGAACCGACCACAGGCGTTGACCCTGTATCGCGCCGCGAGTTTTGGGATATTCTCGCAAGGCTCAAAGCGCGAAACATAACTATCTTTGTATCAACACCTTATATGGATGAAGCTTCGAGATGTGATAGAATTGCGCTGATTCAAGATGGGCATTTATTGACGATTGATACGTTAGAAAACATTTTGCGCGCTCATCCTGCGACGATTTATGCCGTAAGTGGTGAAAAATTGTATCCCATTTCAAAGGCGTTGAAGGCACATCCTGCGGTCAAAAGTTGTTTTGCCTTTGGCGAAAACCTACATGTCACTTTGCAAGAAGATGCTAAAAATATTTCCTTTTTAAAACAACTCATTGAAAATCAAGGTTTTAAAAAGATTGAAATTTTTGAAATCAAACCCAATATTGAAGATGTATTCATTGGTTTAATGCGCGAAAAAAATAATTCATAATGAGCGAAATCATCATTCAAACAGAAAATTTGACGCGCAAATTTGGTGCATTCACGGCGGTGGATAACATCACTTTTGAGGTCAAAAAAGGAGAGATTTTCGGATTTTTGGGGGCGAACGGCGCGGGCAAAACGACGGCGATGAAGATGCTTTGTGGTTTGTTGAACCCGACTTCGGGCAAAGGAACGGTTGCAGGTTTTGATATTTTCACGCAAACCGAGCAGATAAAACGAAATATTGGTTATATGAGTCAAAAATTTTCACTCTATGACGATTTGACGATTAGTGAAAATATTGATTTTTTTGGAGGGATTTACGGATTAAACAAAGGGGCTCTTTTGAATGCTAAAAACGCTTTAATCAAGCGTTTACAATTGGAAAAAGAAGCTAATAAATTAGTGAGTTCGTTGCCTTTGGGTTGGAAACAGAAATTATCTTTTTCGGTTGCGATACTGCATCAACCGAAAGTTGTGTTTTTGGATGAACCGACGGGCGGCGTTGACCCCATTACGCGGCGGCAATTTTGGGATATGATTTACGAAGCGGCGGAAACGGGGATTACGATTTTCGTGACGACGCATTATATGGACGAAGCCGAATATTGTGATAGGGCGAGCATCATGGTCGATGGCAAAATTGCGGCACTTGGTAGTCCGAATGCGTTGAAAACGCAATTTCATGCCGATTCGATGGATGAGGTGTTTTATCAATTAGCTCGTGGAGCGAAACGAGGTGATTAAATTCAAAAAAAACGTCATGAAAATATTTTTTTCGTTCATCCGCAAAGAATTCCAACACGTTTGGCGCGACAAACGGAGTCTATTCATCCTCCTTTCGATGCCGATAATGATGATGTTAATTTTCGGTTTTGCCCTCTCGAATGAGGTCAAAAACTCGAAAATTGCCATTTTATGCCCTTCGATGGACGAAAATAGTCGTATTTTGATAGATAGACTCGACCAAAGCGCCTATTTCAGCGTCGTCAAACGCCTCAGCGCGCCAACGGAAATAGAATCTTTTTTCCAAAAAAGTCAAGGTCGCTTAGTGGTTGTCTTTCCAGAAGGCTTCGCAAATCAATTGGCACATGATAAAAAAACAAATATTCAATTAATTGCAGATGCGTCTGACCCGAATGCGGCGAATATTGTCGTGAGTTATGCGTCTATGATTATCCGCGATTACCAAAAAGAATTGATGGGCGATGCGGAAATGCCTTATTCCATTCAGATAGAAAATAGATTATTATATAACCCACAGTCTATCAGCGCATTCATGTTTGTACCAGGCGTGATGACATTGATTTTAATGCTACTGGGTGCGATGATGACTTCCATTTCCATCGTCAAAGAAAAGGAATTAGGGACGATGGAAATCCTACTGGTCTCGCCCGTTCGACCGATAATTGTCGTTTTGAGCAAGACCATTCCGTATGCGTTGCTGTGTTTCATTGATGTAATTATCATATTATTGATGGCGCGATTCGTTTTAAATATGCCCATTCGGGGAGACATATTTTTATTATTACTCGAATCTATCTTATTCATTTTCACTACTTTATCCTTAGGTTTGCTAATCAGCAATAGCGTCGAACAACAGCAAGTTGCCATGTTTATTTCGTTAGTGGGCTTGTTGATGCCGAGTTTAATTTTTACAGGATTCATGTTTCCGATTGAAAATATGCCTTTACCCATGCAAGTGATTAGTAATATCGTTCCGACAAAATGGTATTATAAAATTTTAATGAGCATCATGGTCAAAGGGTTGGGTTGGCAACATGTGTGGAAAGAAACTTTAATTTTGATGGTGATGACCCTCGTATTATTGGGAATGGCTATCCGAAAATTTAAAATCAGGCTCGCATGAAGACGATATTCATTATTCTTCGCAAAGAATTTAGACAAATTTTTCGCAATCCGTTGATTTTGCGCATGATTTTGATGATGCCGATTATTCAACTTATCGTGTTGCCGTTGGCGGCGGATTATGAAATCAAATCGATTCAATTGAGCGTCGTTGACCAAGACCATTCGACGTATTCGCAACGATTGATTCAAAAAATGATTGCAGGCAATTATTTTCAATTGGTCGATGTTTCCAATGATTATCGACAATCGTTGGAAACGGTTAAAAACAATCAAGCAGATTTAATTTTGACGATACCGCCTTTTTTTGAAAAAAATTTGGTAAAAGAAAGTAAAACAACCGTTCATTTGGCGGCAAATGCGATTAATAGTCAACGCGGCGGACTTGCGCAATTGTATGCGGGGCAAATTATTGGTCAATTCAATCAAGAAATTCGGGAACAATGGATGTTGATGCCTAAAAATTCGGAATTGCCGACCATCGAAATTTTTTCTCAAAACCGTTATAATCCGACCAATAATTACAAATTGTTTATGGTGCCCGGGATTTTGGCGTTGTTGGTAACGATGGTGGGTTCGTTGATGTCGGCTTTGAACATCGTTGCGGAAAAAGAAAAAGGCACGATTGAGCAAATTAATGTTACGCCAATTCAAAAATATCAGTTTATTATTGGGAAATTAATCCCTTTTTGGGTATTAGGTTTGGTATCCTTGTCGTTAGGCTTTTTGGCGAGCTACTTGGTTTACAGCATTATTCCATTGGGTTCGTATTTTACAATATTCTTATATGCAGGCGTTTATTTGTTAGCTGTTTTGGGCGTAGGATTATTGTTAAGTACCTTTGCAGATACCCAACAACAAGCGACTTTATTAGCTTTTTTTATTATGATGATGTTCGTTTTGATGGGCGGATTATACACGCCGATTGAAAGTATGCCCGAATGGGCGCAAAAAGTATCTGAATTTTTACCGCCATCGTATTTCATTAAAGTCATTCGGGCGGTGGTTTTGAAAGGCAGTGGTTTGAGCGATTTAAAACATGAATTTTTAATTACAATTATAATGGGCTTCGTTATCAATACTTTAGCGATTTTAAATTATCGAAAACGCGCCGCGTAATTTTTAACAGAAGGTAGAGCGAATTGAAACACGGAGGACGCGGATTAGACGGATTTTTTTCTTGTCATTCCGTAGGAAACTCAGATTCCTACGGAATGACAAGAAAAAAATACGTCTA
>JBDKKX010000575.1:0-3717 GCA_039795795.1 Bacteroidota bacterium
TTAGAAGTTGCAGTAGTATCAGAATCCTAAAAATCCTAAAAAATCAATCCCATTTAATCCCAAAAAAATCCCATTTAATCCCAATTCCAACGTACCACAAATTTAAGTTATATCATTTTGCATTAATTCCGTTCAATAATTTTCATAATTCCTTCAAAACCCGTTGTACTATCTTGTATGGTTTCTGTAAGCATATTCGGATTGACCTCAGGCACCGTCCAAGTTTTGCCCCCATCTTTGGTTACAAAAGTCGAGTAACCTATCTTTTTACTGCCCGAAGTCGTATCTTCATCCACTCGAATCGTCACGAAACCTTTGCCTTTTTTATCCAAACTCAAGACGCGCACTTCCGCATTACCCGTCGGCAAACGCAAATCCCCGCCGCGTTGAAAAGTCAAACCCTTATCTTCACTAACAAAAGTAATGAATTTCGGTTGTGGACCGTTGGTCAAATTTTGCAAAAAGAGCAAAATGTTACCACTTTCAGGTTCTGCCGCGCCGTAAACCCAATTAAATCCTTGATGGTCGTTGCCCAAATCCAACACGACCCAACCCAATTCTGGATGCCGCAAAAAGGCTATCAAAGTTGGATTCGGCACATCATTGCGCAATCCCAAAACCATCGCAGGAGCTTGTTGTTTGGCGACGGCGTAGTAACTCGGATTGATTTTCGGTGATAATTCTTTGTACCATCGTTTGGATTCAAACGTTTCGCTGGTTTGAGCAAACGCTGTTAAGGACAAAAAGAGTCCGTTTAAGAGCAAAAAATAGCTTTTCATAGGAACAAATAGTGGAATATCTGCAAATTGTTGTTAAAATAAAAATACAAATTTATAAAGATAATCCATTGTTTTGGGTGTTTACACAAAATAAATTTTCAAAAAAAGTGTAAAATCGAAATAAAATGCTACATTTGAGGCTCAAAGCGTGCGACAACTCAACAAATTCTTTTACAAACATACTCAAAAAATGGTTGATTTCAATTTTTTTAAAAAACTAAATCCTCACTGGCTTTGGCTTTTTCCTGCCGCCGTGACGCTTGGTGTATTATTATACGTTGGTCTTAAGAATGAAGATGACCCGCTTTGGGCGAATTTGGATGTGCAACTTTCCAAAAATTACTTTGGTTTGGATAAAGCGGTGGATTCTTTGCAAGTTTTGTACGAAAATTTTCATCAAAAAGAGATAGCCGATGATTCCACAGCATTCAAATTGGTTGCTCAAACCTATCTGCCGACGATGGAATTTTCCAAATTCAAGCAATATTTCAATTTGGTTGTAAACAAAAAAGTGATTTTGATGTCGGGCGTTTCGGGCGTAGGGAATACGACGTTGCTTTCTAAAATTGCTTCGTTGATTGCAACGACGGATAAATCGCATCGATTGGATATTTTATGCGCGCCACAATTTGATTTGGAATATAATAAACGTTTTGTGGGGCAATTCGACGAGCAAGGTCATTTTAAAAAAGGTAAATTATTGAAATTTTGGGATACTTGTTTGCAAAATCCTGATGAAAAATATGTTTGTGTGATAGATGATTTTGATAAAATCAATCCTGAAACACTTTTTGGTCCCGAATTGTGGCAGAAATTGGATGAACCGCGTTTTCCTGTGATTTTTGACAAAGATACGATTCATATTCCAGATAATTTTTATTTATTATGCCTTACCCATACGGGCGTTAGCTCTAAAATTGAGTTAAATAACGAACATTTTAAACGGTTTGGTGGGCAGGAAATGTTGGAAGTGAATCATGGAGAATTGATTATGGCACTTCGGGAACAATTGAAAAAAGTGCAGAAAACGATTCCAAAACAAATGGCTGAATTGGAACTGAAGCCTTCCGATAAAGCATTGACGGCTGCTCTTGAAAAATCGAAAAAGCAATTAGTCGCTTTGCAAGATACGCCAAACATTAAAAGATTAGTTTACTTTTTCATTCGAGCGAACGAACTCATTGAAAATCAATATGGTAAAGGGCATCAATTGGGGCAATGGTGCGATATTCGCAAAATGTATTGTAAGGATGATTTTGTTAAAGTTCAAAACACATTTATTCAACATGTGAATGCGTTTAGACCTGTCAAAGAATTGAGTCGTGCGGATTTTAAATCGATTTTTTACACCATTAAAACCAATGGAAAAAAGCAACATTCCAGCCCGATATTTCAATTTTTTGACTTTTTGCGTCAAGCGGGCGCGTTGAATGAGTTTGCAGTTGCGGGTACGTTCGCGCTGGTGACAGGTCTTTTTGGTTGGCTTTTTGTGCGGAGAAGACATCGTTATATCAAAGAATATACAGATAAAATACATGCGTTATCCCTTGATTTTGAAACGAAAAGACGAGATTATGACAATGTTTTAGGCAATGTTAATTTGTTGAAACGAGAGTTTGAACAATTGGTTTTAAAACAAAAAGTCAATTATTCAGAAGCCTCTTTTTTCTATGATTCCTTGGAAGACAAGATGCGCACGATGGAAACGACGCGGGATATGAATCAAAGTTTTTTGCAATTATTGGACGTTTTCTTAGAAGATAATTATTTGAGTGACTCCGAATGCGCTAAATTGTCTCAATTTTTGGAAACCATTCGCGCTAAAATTTCTGCGGACCAATACCGCATGTATAAGGAAGAAATCGAACGGGTTCATCGGGTTTTTGGAAATAAAAATGGGCATGCTCCATACGAATAACCAATTCATTTATCATCATAATTTATTGACAACCAGCTTTTAAACGTGATTAAAATACCTATTTTTTCAAGCCTGCTGTTGCTTTTGGCGACATCGATGGTGTATGGACAACATTTGCCGTTACAGCCGCTCAAATTAATGACTTACAATATTCGTTTAGACGTAGCGGTGGACAGCGAAAATGCTTGGTCGTATCGAAAAGACTATTTTGCGGCGCAAATCCGATTTTACGAACCCGATATTTTGGGCATTCAAGAGGCGTTGCCGCATCAAGTGTTTGATATAGCGACGCGTTTGCCTGCTTATGATTATGTGGGCATCGGTCGAGAAGGGGTCGGGAAAGGAGAATCTTCCAATATTTTTTATAATAAACATCGGTTTCAAGCCGTAGAAGCCTCCACTTTTTGGCTTTCTGAAACGCCTGATTCCATTTCAAAAGGTTGGGATGCCGCTTATCATCGCATTTGTACCTATGTTTTGTTACGAGATAGGAAAAATAATAGAATGTTTTGGGTTTTCAATACGCATTTAGACCATCAAGGCGAAGTGGCGCGCACAAAAGGCATTGAATTGATTCTTTCCAGAATCACATCGGTCAATATTAGAAATTATCCTGTTATATTTATGGGCGATTTGAATTCTGAACCCGAAACGGATAGAATGGTGGATTTGAAAACAGCGATGATTGATACGAGAGTGGCTTCTATTGAAAAACCGTTTGGTCCGAGTGGCAGTTTCAATGGTTTTAAACACAACGAACCTGTTACGAAACTGATTGATTATATTTTTATTTCAAAAACGGCTCCGTTTATAGTCAAAAAATATGCGATTTTGAGCGATTCTAAAGATTTACGTTATCCGTCGGATCATTTGCCTGTGTTTGTGGAATTAAAGTATAAATAATTTAAGTTGTGTGATACGTTGGAATTAGGATTAAATAAGATTTTTTTGGGATTAAATAGGATTGATTTTTAGGGTTTCTTGGATTGAAATATTTAAAATACTCCAAATCCGATAAAT
>JBDKKX010000576.1:0-3710 GCA_039795795.1 Bacteroidota bacterium
AAAAAATTAATTAATTAATGACATACATTTAGCATGTCAGTGGTTTTGATATTTTACACGGCAAATATAAGGCAATAAATTGTAAATAAAAGCAAATATGATTTTAATTTTATTTACAATCATTTAACGAGCGTTGCACGTCAGCATATTAAAACAAATTTTTTAAGTAGCTAAATAGGCTTCCACCGCTTCTAAATTGAGGATAATCGAACCCGAAATCCCTCGTTTTTGCGTCGTAAAGCAAACCCCAATACAAACAATTTGTTTTTTAGATAAAGTATATAAATTTGCATATTGATTGTCCCAAATTTGTTGAATCGCATCTTTGGGCTTGCGCCCTTTTTTAAATTCAAATAAATAGACATGCGTATTGGTTTCCACTGTTGCGTCGATACGCCCATTTGAAGAGAGCATTTCCACCCGCATTTGAATCGCTAAAATATTGAAAACCAAATAGATAACTGCATGATAAAAATTTTCACCCACCTGTCTTTGCACTGTAGTCACATTCCCTTTTTTATCTACCCGTTCCACATCTTCCAAAAAAAACGAATAAGGTAATATTTGAAACATTTTGGTTAAAATAAGAATTACTTCGGGTAAATCATTTTGTTTAAATGCCGATTGAAGGTCATACACCGTACTGCCAAATTCGGTGTGTTCTTTATGCAGATAACTACCCAATAGCATCTTAGAAAAAGCATTTTCAACTTCATTATTGGGGAAACCAACTTCATACAACTCTCCTTCAACATGTTGTTTGAAAGTGAGATAACCCGATTGTAACATGACAGATATATAATTTATTTTTTTTAAATCATGCCAATTGTAAATGCCCTTCGACACCTTGAGTTTTTTAAAATTGTATTCAAAATTTTTATGAATCAATTTAACTAAAAACGTAGGCGTACCTGTATCAAACCAATAAAAATCAAATACTTTTTTTTGCATTAAAAGCATCGTAGAATACGGATTATAAACAAAATCTTTAGCATTCCACGAAAACCCATTGTACCAAAATCGAATTTTGTCCATAATTTGTTCGACTCCAACGCCTTCTTTAGCTGCCAAATCTTGCAAACCTACGCCGCAATAATGTCGAATTTCCGCTTCCGTAAAACCACAAATCATTGCATAATCCTTATCCAACGTTAAATCGTCTAAATGATTTAAATCCGAAAAAATAGACACTTTAGAAATTTTAGACACGCCCGTAATAAACGTAAAGCGCAAATGCGGCTCACTATCTTTCAAAATGCCATAAAAAGCTTTTAAACTGTCCCGATTCGCCTCCGCTACAATTGAATTGTCTTTTTCGATGCCATGTATGATAGGTTTATCATATTCATCTATCAAAACAATCACTTTTTTCTGATATTTTTCATGTAATGCTTCGATAAGGTCTCGAAACACAAGCACATAATCCGTCTGTTCTAATTGAATTTGATGCATTTTTGCAATGCGCTGTATTTCTAAAAATAAAGCATTTTCGAGTCCTAATTTGACAAAACTAATGTTTGCCAACGAGAGTCGAAGGATTGGATAGGCTTGCCAATCAATTTTATCATAGATGTACAGCCCTTTAAATAAGGTTTGATTGCCCCGCCAAACTTGTTCCAATGCGTCCACAAATAAAGATTTGCCGAAACGACGCGGGCGGCTCAAAAAATAGCTTTTATGAAATGAATGTTTGATTAATGGAACAATAAATGGCGTTTTATCCACGTAAATTGCACCAGATTCGATAATATCCACCAAATTTTGTGTGCCAACAGGGTAATTTCGAGACATGATAGGTCATTTTTTGTTGGAAAAAAGGTTTTCATCATAAGGTTGCAAAGATAAGCGTTTTGGTTGAATGATGAATGATGAATGATGAATGATGATTATCAACATTATCGTAAATTCATCATTCATCATTCATCATTCATCATTCATCATTCATCATTCAGAAAGTGTCATTCAAAGCAAAATCTACCGATTTCGACATCCACCGCCCGCGTGTGAAATCTGGAAACGGTTGTGGCATCCCGCCCGTCGCAATCGACCCCTCCGATAAAGGCGTAATCGCTAACCATGTCGCGGCATCATAAACATCCAAAACGGCTGGAATCCCTTGTTTTACACATTCCACAAAAGCGTTATCTACAAAAAAATCCATGCCACCATGACCTGCATTTTCAGCCGTTTTTTCATACTTTTTCCACAACGGATGGTCATATTTTTTCAACCAATCGTCCTGTTTTTCCCAGCGATGCGCTTTTTCCGTCACGCCTTCTATCATAACCGATTGATTCACATCCATCCACAAACCTTTTGTCCCCTGCACCCGAAAACCCAACGAATACGGACGAGGCAAATTCGTATCGTGACTCAACATCACCGTTTCTCCATTATTACATTTAATAAGCGTCGTCACCACATCGCCCAATTTGAAATCCGCTTGCGCACTCGAATGCGCCGCACCTCCTTTGGGATGATTGACCACATAATCGTGCAAACCGCGTGCTTTCGATGCCATCGAAGTCAAATATAAAAACCGATTACCCCGATTGATATTAATGAAATTCGCAACGGGTCCGATGCCATGCGTCGGATATAAATCCCCGTTTCGATACAAACTATTTTCCGTCCGCCAACGCGCTTCACTGAAACCTTTTGCCCCAAATTCAACCCCATTGCCATAAGGTTGCTTGCCATCGTTGAATTTAACCGCCCGCAAATCGTGCTGATAACCGCCTTCCAAATGAATGATTTCACCCAACATATTTTGTCGAACCATATTTAATATCGCCATAACGTCTCTACGATAACAAACATTTTCCAAAAAGAACAAATGCGCCCCAGTTTCTTCGTGTGCATGCACGAGTTCCCAACATTCATCCAATGAAAAACCGCCACAAACTTCCGTTGCCGTATAAATCCCGCGCTTCATCGAAGCAACTGCCATTTCAGAATGCCATTTCCAAGGAGTCGCGATAAGCACCGCATCCAAATCTTTGCGCTCCAAAAGCCGCAAATAATCACGGTCGCCCTTGCTGCCGTATTCTTCTGCTTTAGGTTGTTTGTGGTCGGAGAGGATTTTTTGACTGGCAGCAAGCGCGGCAGGGTCTATA
The DNA here is from genome assembly GCA_039795795.1 of Bacteroidota bacterium. Lineage (GTDB taxonomy): Bacteria > Bacteroidota > Bacteroidia > Chitinophagales > Saprospiraceae > JAAFJT01. Next base: position 3,117 of record JBDKKX010000576.1, read on the forward strand.
TCGCAAATCGCAACTACTTGAACGTCAATGCGATACGACATCATTTCCAAATGGTCGCGCCCGCGCAATCCTGTACCGATGATGCCTAAATTGATTTTAGATTTGGTCGTGCCTGCGCGCAAAATCGCAGGCGCGACTTGGGTTTGAGCCTTTACGCCCGCTTGTGCCGCGAGCAAACTGGTTCCTAACAGAGAAGCCGTTTTTATAAAATCACGGCGATTGGTTGATTCGTGCATGATGTTGAATATTTTTTCGGAACAAAAGTAGCCAAAAATTTTCATCGAAGCACTGGAATTAGGATTAAATGGGATTTTTTTTGGGATTCAATGGGATTGATTTTTAGGATTTGTAGGATTTCAATCCTACAAATCCTAAAAATCAATCCCATTGAATCCAAAAAAAATCCCATTTAATCCTAATTCCAACCCCTCTTTAATTTTTAACCAACACCAATTTCGATTTATCCGTTTTAATAACCTGTCTTAAAAAATCATTTAAAACCAGAAATTGCTCTTTCGGCAAAATCTTATTATTCAAAATCATTTTTCTGAAAAATAAAATTTTATTATCCACACTTGTCACCCTCATTTCATA
>JBDKKX010000577.1:0-3681 GCA_039795795.1 Bacteroidota bacterium
AGATTTACACGGATTTTTTTGGGAAAAAAATCCGTGTAAATCTGTCCAATCCGCGTCCTCTGTGTTCCAATTCGCTCTACATTTTTCTCACGAAAACCCTTGAACGCACTAAAACCCGTAACGCATCCCTAATTGTATCCGCCAAGAAGCTTTGATGTCATCTTGGGTATAAATATCGGTTTCTTTGGGGTTGCGGAAGGTCAAATTGGGACTGTAATCCGCACTCGTCGGTGTGCCGCGATAGGCATTACCTGCGGCATCTTTGGCGGCGTAGAATAATGGAACAGTGTAATTATTCGTGTTCGCAACAAATAAAACAGTCCCCCAATTCGGATTTATCAAATTTAATACGTTAAAAACGTCTGCCGTCAATTGAAGATTTTGTTTCTTGGTTTTGCCGAATTTGATTTCATGTACTAATTTCAGATCCAAATCGTGGCGATTGTAGCTTAATGCGCCATTTCTATCGACGTATTTGCCTCTTTTGCTTTTCAAATATGCGTCATTATTGATGAATTGTTCCAATTGTGTCCATTGTTGGTCTGCGGTGACGAGTACGCCCGCCGCATTGCGGTAATCCACTAAGGCGATTTCAGAACGATTCGCTGGAACATATACTAAATTGGTCACAGAACCGTTGTTGAATAGGTTGCCTGCATACACGTAGGTAAAAGGAGTGCCTGAACGACCTGCATAATACATCGTTAAAGTCGTCGTATTGCGCTCGCCCCAATCTGCGCGTACTTGTCCTGTAATCGTCAACCGATGGCGTAATTCAAAATTAGAAGTCGATAATGCCGTTTTATTCGGAATTAAATTTGGATTATAGGCGATATTGGATTCATAACTATTGCGCGTACCACTATTGATGTCGTAGGAATTGCCATAAGAATAGGCGGCTTGCAAATTGCCTCCAATGCGTTTATTGCCTCCGTAAACCATCGGTTTGAATTCTTTTGCAAGGTTGAATGTCAAATTATACCGATAGCCTTCACTCGTGTTGCGCATCACGTAGATATTCGTAAAATTGGGATTTAAACGGCTGCTTGCGCCTGTCGGATAAATCGGCGTTTGCTTGGGACCCGTTGCATAATAGGTTGCGGAATCGCGAGTATTCAATTGTTGCCAGTAAATATCATTCAAGGTTTTCGTAAAAGTTGCGTCTAAACCGATTTTAATTGTATTACCAACCTTTGTTTCAAAATTTAAATTGGTTTTCCAAACGCTGGGCAATTTAAAAGTGTTTTCTATCAAATTTAATTCGTGTGTGGTCAACGCGGCTTGTGAGAAGTATTTTGCCATCGAATCCCGAAAAACATCGGCATTCATGTTGATTGGAATGGTTTGACCATTGGGTTGCAAGTCAATATTATAGGTTTGTTTGCCGTCGCTTGCGTATGCCATGCCCAACCAAGTCGCTGGAATCCGTGCGGTGAAAACGCCTGTTCCGCCTTTCAGAATCATACCCATTCGCTGGTTCAACACGTATTCAAAACCTAATCTGGGTGAAACCTGTACGCCTGACATAAATGAATTGTTGACAGTTGCCAATTTCAAGCCTGTAAACGTCGGGTTATTGGTTTGAAAATCATTCATATCCTTCAAAGAAGCATTGATTTCGGGTCTCGAGCCTAAAAAGTTGTATTCCAACCGAATGCCCGGCGTAATCCGAAAAGCGCGATTCACTGAAATCTCGTCTTGGAAGTAAACCGCCGTTTGATTATACGTGAAATTGCCAATCGGATTCGCATCTAAATTGGGTTCATTATTCGCCGCCCTATTGACCATGTAATTCGCACGGATGCGCGACGGGCGGTCATTCATAAAATCTTGGACGGTATTATATTCCCAATTGGAATTCCAATCGCGCAAAAAAGTGTAATTAATAATATTGACTTCGGCATGCGTTCCAACGGTGAAGGTATTTTTGCCTTTGCTCCAAATGAAATTATCGGTCAATTCGTGGGTATGTTGGTGCAAAGTGTAGAGCGACGCTTCCCGCCAAGTGCCGAGATTGATGCGTCCGTTATCCATGCTTATATAAGGTGTCGTGCGCGAAACGGACGGTTCGCGTTCTTCTTCGACAGTGGAAGTACTGAGGATTAAGTTGTTGTAAGTTTGACTTTTGGAAGTATTATCGCCAAAAGAAGTTTTTAATTCTGTCGCGATGTTGTATTGCAAAATCGCTGTGTTGAAGGCGGTGTTGCCAAATTTAAAAGTGGAAGTCGTGCGCGCTAAGTTACCCGTGCTTGCCGAGTTGTAAAGTCCTCGAACGGTTAACTTATTGTTATTATTAATTGCATAATCTATCCTTCCGAAAAATTTATTACTTTGAATATCAATTTGTTTCGCGTTTGAGCTGCCTGGGTCGAAGCCATATTTGGTAATCATGCGATTGGAAATCGTTTTCGCGGTAGTAGTGTCTATCGCGCCTTCCAAATCGCCCGCGCCATCGAAAACGCCACTTCTACTCCGTGTGATTTCCGCATTGGCGTAAAAAAACATTTTATCCTTAATGAGGGGACCGCCAAAACTCAATCCCGTTTGCAAATCGCTGGTGGCAATCGTGCCTGCGGTGCCATAACTCGTAATATGCCGCAAATTGGTGCCGACTAAGGATGAATTCCGACCGAAGGAATAGGCAGAACCCGACCATTCATTCGTACCACTTTTCGTCACGGCGTTCAAAGACGCGCCTGTGAAATTGCCTAATCGAAGATCCCAAGGCGTTTGGTTGATTTGCAAATCTTGGATGACTTCCAAACTAAAAGGCATTGTCCGCGAGTTTTGACCTGCTAAACCCGTTTGACCTTCGCCCGTGACGCTCCCCAACGAATTGGTGAAACCCATGACATCGCTGAAAACCGTACCGTCCAAACTAAAATTGTTATATCTAAAATTCGCTCCACCCCAAGCATTGTCATTAAATTGCGGGTGGAGACGCAAATAATCTTGAAAATCCCGCGCTAACGTCGGGTAATATTTCAATTTATCGGCATTGACGCTGTTGTAATCGTGTCCAATTTGAGTATTTGTGTTATCGAAAGTAACAATTCGATTCTCTTTGGACAATTCAAAATTTAAAATAGTAGAGTTACCGACGGGCAAATACACGCCTTCCATGACTTGACTGCCATAACCGACGTAGGTAATAGCGAGTTTGTAAGGACCGCCCGGACGCAAGTTCCCGAAAAAGTATTTGCCCCCAGCATCCGATTTCGTGACCAAGCGCGTACCGTCGCTGGCATTGGTCAATTCAATGTCGGCAGTAGCAATTTTGATTTCTACTTTTTGCTCATCGACGGCATTAACGATGCCTTTGATGGACGCAGTAGTGACTTGCGCATAAGTGCTGATAGCGCAAATGGACAAAAACGCGAGTGTCAATTGTAATCTTCTCATTCGATACAATTCGTTTAGTTGGTACAAAAATATAGTTGGCTAATTTAATTCAGTGTTGCTTCATGATGTTTTATGTTGAAAACTGGGGGGAGAGATACATTTTTTTATTCATTCAAAATACTTGCCAATCCGAAAAAAGTTACAGGCAAATTATTTGGTTCATCCGTACTTTTGGTGGAAACACATAGATTTTGGAAACACATAGGAACATAGGACACATAGATTTTTTTTAAAGGATTGAAAATCAATCCTTTAAAAAAAATCTATGTGTCCTATGTT
>JBDKKX010000578.1:0-3680 GCA_039795795.1 Bacteroidota bacterium
TGATGTTTACTTTTGTACCGAATCCACCTTATTGTTTAACAAAACTTTGCATACTATGGACAAGTGGAAAGGTAAATATAGAATTGAATCCGCCCGCGCCAGTTGGTGGGATTACTCTAATGAAGGGGCTTATTTTATCACAATTTGTACCCATTTGCGACAACATTTTTTTGGGAAATGCACTCAAAACAACATGGAACTGTCTCCTGAAGGCTGCCTCGCAGAAGACCTTTGGTATGAAATTCCAAATCAATTCCCTAATATCGTTTTGGGTGAATTTGTGGTTATGCCGAATCACATACACGGAGTGCTGATTTTCAACACGCCAATAGCAGATTCAGAAACACGGAGCATACTACCCCAAATTGGGGTTAGTGATACTGCTCAAATAGCTGGAGCAACGCAAAAGGTTCAAGGTGGTATCACAGGACTCAAAAATCCAATGCTCTCCGACAACCTTTCAAGAGTAGTGCGCTGGTATAAAGGGCGTTGCAGTTATGAAATCCGAAAAATAAAGCAGTCGTTCAAATGGCAAACTCGTTTTTGGGACAATATCATTTTAAATGATGTCAGTTTTCATCGGATAGCTCATTACATTATAAATAATCCGCAAAACTGGGAAGCCGATAAATTTTATAATTAAAAAACGAAATTCGTAGAGACGCGATTTATCGCGTCTTGCTTGCGTCACGACAAAATTCTATTATGATTTAAAATTTGCCGTGACGCAAACCGTGACGACGTGACGCAAGACGCGTTAAATCGCGTCTCTACGAGATTTGTCGGCAATTTAAGGCTTATTAATACAGTATATTTTGAAAATAATTCAAAATTTAATTGAAATTTAATTTTTTTTCCATTGCCCGATGCGGAATTCCCACTTCTTCAAAGGGTTCACCAAAAATCGTATAACTTAGTTTTTCATAAAAAGGCACTGCCACAGCGCGGGCGTGTAGCACGATTTTAGTAAAACCTTTCGATTTAGCAAACACTTCGCTAAACGCAACTAATTGATTTCCAATACCTTGCCTTTGAAAATTCGCGTCAACAGCCACCTGCCGCATTTTGACCACCGTTTCCGAATAAGGAGCTAACAGCAAAACGCCTCTCAAAACCGATTTATCATCATAAAAACCTATATGAAATTCATTATATTCAGCCGCCAAAGCCTCTGCTGAATATTCTAAGCCTAATGGACGGCGCAAAACATCATAGCGCAACCGAATGGATTCATCATGTTCGGGCGTACCAAATTCTATTGGGAGTACTTGCATTTTTTCAATTTTTAATTTTAATGAGGTTGTTGAAAAACAGGGTTTGATAATTCAAAACTTTTTAAAAAGGCTTTAGGATTCAATTTTAAAAGCGATTTTCCTGTGGCTATTTCCATTTCTTTGAAAAAATGAACGACATTTTCAGTTGCCATATTGCCCGTCAAATCATCTTTCGCCATCGGGCAGCCGCCAAAACCGCGCATCGCCGCGTCAAACCGTTGACAACCATTTTCATAAGCCGCTTGAATTTTCTCTCGCCAATTATGCGGTTCCGTATGCAAATGCGCGCCAAATTCCAAATTTGGATACGCTTTTATCAAATGGCTGAACAAATAAGCAATCGTCGTCGGATTGGAAACCCCAATCGTATCCGATAAAGAAAAGATTTGAATGCCCTCTTTCGACAATTCATCCACCCATTTTAAAACCACATCGGCATTCCAAGGATCGCCATAAGGATTCCCAAAGCCCATCGATATATATAAAACCAATTGTTTGTTATTTTTAACACAAATCTCTTGAATTGTTTTCACCCGACTCAACGATTCTACAATCGTAGCATGAGTATTTCTAATTTGAAACGTTTCTGAGATAGAAAATGGATAGCCTAAATATTGAATCGGTGGATGCGTTGCTGCTTCTGCTGCCCCGCGTTCATTTGCCACAATTGCCAATAAGCGCGTTTTTGTTTTGCTTAAATCTATTTTTTCCAAAACTGCTACGGTATCGCGCATTTGTGGAATCGCTTTAGGGGAAACGAAACTGCCAAAATCAAGCGTATGAAATCCAACTTTTAACAATTGATTGATATAATTCACTTTCACCTCTGTTGGAATAAACGTTTTCAAACCTTGCATGGCATCTCTGGGGCATTCAACAAGTTGTATCATTTGTAAGATTTTTTTAATTGCATTGCCACAAAAATAAGGCTTTTAATGAATTTTCAACTATTTTTTCGCGTTCTGCCATTGTTCTAACAAATGACGACGCAAGCACTCTAAAAAAGCATTCAAACTTTCATTTTTAAAGTTTTCAAAATTGACACGCGCTACTTTATAACCTTCTTGCTCCAATGCTTCCGCTAAAAAGCGAAAATATGTACTCTTTCCAGACTGGCGCGGTGCCCAAATCGTGAAATAGCGGCTATTATGAACCATTTCTTTACCAATTTGTACCAACTCGGTACGCGGTAAAGTATAATGTTCTTCGGTAATATTAGGACCCGATGTATTAAAATATCTCATTTTTGATACCCAGTTTAATTAAAAATTGTTTTGACGGCAAATGTACTTGAAAAATTGCTGTTAAAAAAATGCAAAATAAAATGTGCAATTTGTTTTCTTTTTGCATCTTGTCTATGAATTGTTTAAAATAAAAACGTTATGCAAGCAAAATATGTGTATTTTTTTTCAATCGTATTGGCAACATTTATAATGAGTTGTCAACAAGTATCCTCATCGGCACCGCACCAAACAGAGGCAGCACGAGATATGGCTTACGCTGCACCTGCTGCACCGCCTGCACCGAGTGGTGGGGCGCGTCAAAAACAAAAATTAGAAGCAAGGGAAGCCGCAGCTGCTGACGAAGAAAGTAAATCCACACCCGCCTCAGAAAAAATAGAAGTTGTGGAGCGCAAAATCATTAAAACGGGTGAAATTACTTTTGAAACCAAAGATTTAAATCAAACGAAACAGGTGATTGCCAAAACGGTTAGTGATTTGAAAGGGTACATTTCGGAAGAAAGTCAAAACAATTCGGATTATCGAAAAGAAAATAAATTGGTCGTACGCATTCCTGCGGGACAATTTGATAGTTTGTTGAATATATTGGGTACACATGCAGGACATTTTGATTCAAAAAACATTCATACACAAGATGTTACGGAAGAATTTATTGATGTTTCGGCGCGGTTAAAAACGCAACGCGATTTAGAAATTCAATACACACAGGTTTTGAAACAAGCTAAGAATGTGAAGGAAATCATGGAAGTTCAAGGCTTTTTGGCAGAGGTGCGCGAAAAAATTGAATCTGCCGAAGGTCGTTTGCGTTATTTGAGCAGTCAAGTTGGTTTTAGCACGTTGACGATTCATTTTTATAAAACCGTAGGTGCATCTGGACATTCCAGAGGCTTTTTCTGGCGATTGACGCACGAATTTGGCAATGGCTGGCAAGGTTTTTTGAGCTTAATTGTTGATTTTGTAAGCGTTTGGCCTTTTTGGTTGATGGTTTTTAGTGGGATTTGGTATTATCGTCGTTGGAAAAAAGGAGGTGGAAACTTTCGTTTTTGGAAAAAATAAAAGTTTGGAGTGCGTTGGAATTCGGATTAAATGGGATTTTTTTGGGATTAAATAGGATTGATTTTTAGAATTTTTAGGATTAAAATCTTAAAAATTCTAAAAATCAATC
>JBDKKX010000579.1:0-3645 GCA_039795795.1 Bacteroidota bacterium
TTGAGGCGAACCAAACGAACCCGCAGACAGAATTACTTCTTTTTGACAATGAGCCGTTTCAATACCCGATTTCGTTTTGAAAGAAACGCCTACGGCGCGTTCCTTTTCAATCAAAATGCGCTCCACAAGGGCTTGAGTCCGTACCGTCAAATTCTTTCGATGCAAAATCGGTTTCAAAAACGCATCCGCAGGACTACAACGTTGCCCATTTTTAATCGTAAATTGCAATAAACCCGCGCCTTCTTGTTGTTTTCCATTGAAATCGGGCGTTGCAGGAATCCCATTTTCGACGCAAGCCGCCACAAACGCATCTGCCAAAGGCGTTCGATACTGTTTTGCATGCGTTATATTCAAATCACCTGTTTTGCTATGGAATTCATCCGAAAATTGCTCATTGTGTTCCGATTTTTTAAAAAAAGGCAATAATTCAGCGTAAGACCAGCCTTTACAACCCGTTTTTGCCCAATAATCGTAATCTGCCGCGTGTCCGCGCACATAAGCCATTGCATTCGTCGAGCCACAACCGCCTAAGGTTTTACCGCGCGGTTGATACATTTTTCGATTATCCACAAAAGGTTGCGGTTCGGTATAGAAACCCCAATCCACTTCTGTATAATTTAATTGTCCGTAAGCAGCAGGAATCTTGATTTCAAGTTTGGTATCGCGCTTACCCGCTTCTAATAACAAGACAGTTACGGCAGGATTTGCCGATAGTCGATTCGCTAAGACGCAACCCGCAGAGCCTGCGCCGATGATGATGTAATCGTATTTCATAAATTAAGATATTTATTGATGCTTACTTCGGGCGGATATAAAAAGGCATCGCAACAGACAAAATCGGGCGCGTCCCCATTGTCGTAGCAGGTGCCGTATTACCGCCTGTGTTGACTTGGTTAAAAGTTTTGGAACGCGAAATCCCAAAATCAAACACGTATCGCCGCGTCAAATACCGAACGCCAACATTGATTATCGGAAACAATACTTCTGGATTATCGGGGTCGCGCAGCCCTGTACTCAATTTTTGATTCATCACTTCGCCGACCAACATCCAATTTCGGCTCAACCGATACTGTCCACCCACCATCACCACAGGACTTTGGCGCAATTTTCCATCCATAAACCGATAGCCCACCCCAAAACTAAGGTTATTTTCCGTCGTCCCATACGTAAACGTCGTGAAAGGTACAATATCTGTCACCGTTTTTTTGGTCGTATTTGTTAGACCAAAGATGGTATCCGACAACAAACGAGTCATTTCACCATGAACGCCGATGTACGTGCCGAATGCCATATAACTTTTTGTCCCAATCTGTTTATGATATTGCGGCATGATGTAGAACAAATTCGGTTGAGCAATCGTCAACGCGCTCGTTAAATCAAAACCAACTTCCACAGACCAATGTTTGCTCATCCCATAAGTCGCAGCGACAAATAAAATATCGGTATTCCGAATTTGTCCTTCCTGTGGGCGCAACGGAATGGCTGTTGGAGTCATAATATTGCGATGGTAACTCATATTGCCCGCCCAAAGTTCGTCGCTACGGATAACTGCTGCTGTTAAAGGCTGGATTCGACGAATTTTACTTCTTAAAACAGTGACTTTGCCCAACGTGCGTGTATCAATCACCACTTTATCCGGATTAGAATCGTCCAAAATGCCAATAAATTGATTGTCATCTTGGGTTTCTACCAACGTCATACCCTCATGCAAAGACTCCACAGGAGGAACAGGAACCTTCGGTAAGGTTGATTTCGGCTCTTTGAGCAACCGAACCGAACGCACTTCCTTCATATCCAGCGTGATTTTACCCAACATGGCGGTTTGAAGCACCATCTTTTTATCCGTTTCCTCCAATAATTCGCCTTCAAAACGATTGCCATCGCGCACTTCCACAAGCACCCAAGCGTTTTGAGGATTCGGCAAGGTAGGAGGCGTAAATTGAGGTTGAGATTGCGTCGTTGAACTGCCTAAAAGTCGAATCCATTGCACTTTTTTTTGCTCAATGGTTATTTTACCCAGCATTTTGGTTTGCAAAACCACTTTTTGCCCCACATCTTCCAATAATTCCCCTTGAAATTCATTGCCATCCAAGGTTTGAACCATTATTTTTTCTCCTTTTTTCGTTTGCGCAGACACGCTTGTAAAACTACTGCAAAAAACAGTTAATAAAAACAGGCTTTTTAAAATGCCGTTTGCTTGCATGCGGTTGAAGATTTTTTAAATTTAGAAAATACAAAATTAAACTTTTACGCAATTAAAAAAAACTTTTTAATAACTTTGCCCCAAAATCACAGACATTGTGTTGCAACAAAATCGTTTCACTGTTTCCATTTTATCGATACTCGTAGCCAGTAGCCCTATTTTAAGCCATTATTTAGTGTTTCAATTTCAAACACTCTTGGCATTCCTATTGGCTGTATTTGCGTTCACGCCGCGCTATCCCAATCGTTATAGACAAAGGTACTTTTTAATTTCATTTATTTTATTGATTTTATACTTTTTATGCAGTATAAAAATATTTTATCTATTTGGAGTCGGCACCGCTATTTTAGCCATCGTTGAAAGCAGGCGCGGACAATTGAGCGAATTACCGTTGTTATTACTCCTTTTAATATCGCCCGCATTACAGTACGGCATTAATATTTTCACCTTTCCCATTCGCTTACAATTCAGTGCATGGAGTGGACAAATCTTACAATTCGTGGGGATGCCCGTACACGTTTCAGGTAATTTTTTTGAATGGACGAACATAAATCATCAGCCCGTTTCGTTCAGTGTGGACACCGCTTGCATTGGATTGAATTTGATGAATACTGGATTCACTGCACTTGGCTTATGGTTAGGCTTTTCGGAAACAAAATTCAAAAAACGATTGCCTATTTACGGAATTGCTATACTATTTTTAATAACCATATTGTTATTATTAGTAGCCAACTTATTACGCATTACGTTGTTAGTATATTTTCAATCCATGCCGAATACATGGAGTCATGAAATATTAGGATTAGCTTGTTTAGCCGTGTATGTATTATTGCCGTTGTCTTTTTTAATACCTTTTGTTTATAAAAAAATAGGCATTCCATTGCCTTCACTTGTTACAAACGTTATCCCACCCAGTCAAAAAGCATGGGATTTGGTATTAATAGGCATTATTTTGGGAGCAAACGGGTGGACACCACCTGTACAGCAGGATGAAAAAACCAAAAATATTACATTAAACGATTTCAAGAAAGAAATTGTCGAAGCTGAAATTGTTAAATTTAGCAACGATTCTGTTTTAATTTACATCAAACCCCCTGCTCGATTTTGGGGCAGCGACCATTCTCCCACGATTTGTTGGGTAGGTAGCGGGTTTAAATTCTCCAAAATACAACCGATTCAAGTCGAAAATCAAACCATTTACACGGGTATTTTGCAAAAAGACTCGCTTTCTTTGCAGACGGCTTGGTGGTATGACAATGGTTTAGACAAAACCATTTATCAAAGTCGATGGCGATTGCGCGCAGCACGCGGACAAGCAGGCTATCGATTGATTAATATTACAACAAAAGATACGACGTTGTTGCACAAGCAATGCGCCTATTTATTAAAACAAAATTTGTTTCAATTAAAATAAGCCACGAATTGCACGAATTTTTCACGAA
>JBDKKX010000580.1:0-3641 GCA_039795795.1 Bacteroidota bacterium
AGCGTAAAATAAAACGTACTGCCCGAAGCACCATCGGATTCAACCCCAATTTTGCCGCGATGCAATTGCACAATCTTCCGACAAACCGAAAGCCCCATGCCATTTCCCTCATAGTTGACTTTATCCAAACGCGTAAAAATACTAAAAATCTTTTTTTGATACGCTGGGTCAATACCAATCCCATTATCCGTCACCGAAATCGTCCATTCGGTCTCATTTTCAAGCAGTCGAACTTGAATATCGGGGCAAACCCCTTTTTTACGAAATTTAATTGCGTTTTCAAACAGACTTTGAAACAACTGCTCTATATAAGCAGGGTAACAATGAATCCTTACCTCCTCCTTATCATAATGAATCACCGCTTTATTTTCAACGATTCGATGTTTCAAAGTAGCGGCAGCCGCCCGAATCAATTTCGGCAAAGAAGCATATTCCAATTCCCGTTCTCGCTTCTCAATATTGATATAAGCACACAACTCACTCAATAAACTATTCATGCGTTCCGCATTAGAAGCCACAAAATGTAAAAATTCCTGCCCACTTTTATCCAACTGCGTTTTATAACGGTGACTCAATAAATTACTGAAACTCACGACATTGCGCAAAGGCTCTTTCAAATCATGCACCGTTATAAAAGCATATTCCCGCAATTCCTCATTATTTTTTTGCAAATCCTCCATAGCCACTTTCAATTCTCGTTGAGATTCAACCACTTGCGTCACATCGACCCCAAAACCAAATAAAAATTGAAAAACCCCATTCCTAAAATAAGGCTTCATAATGCGCATCATATAAGTCACCGTACCATCGGGCTTCAGATGCGTATCAATCCATTCCGTACTCTTTTTTTCTTCGACACACTTTTGATAATGCGCCCACCGCCTTTCCGCCAACGCAGGATTTAAATTTCGATATTTGCAATAGTCAAAATCCGTTTTACCAATCATCCAAGCCCTTAATTCAGGGTCTTTAAAAATTTTAGGATTGATGTACTGATACCGCCACCCTTCGTCAAAAACGATGAATTCAAAAGGCAGTTTTTCAATAATCGTCTCGTAAAACCCAATTCCAAACGTCAATACATCGGAAATATTTTTTTGCATAAAACAAAGCCATCGTTCCTGCGGCAATCGCATTAATTTCAGCTTCAAATCCGTAAAACTATCCGTTTTCAACAAGAATTGAGCAACAAAGACCGCCTCATTATCCGACTCGTTTAAGGTCGCAAGGTGATTCTGCCAACGAAGACCATCCGTTTGGGACAAAAAATCAGTTAGAAAGTAAGGTTGAGTTACTTCATCATTCCATTGTAAAAACGTTTTGGCTTTATGATTGGCTTGTAAAATTTTGTAATCGTGGGTCGAAAAAATCAACAAAGCATCTCCAGAGCGATGCAACAAAGATTGAATAAACGATTCATTAAAAGTCATGTTGGCGTTTTGCTTTGAAATCAATAGCTAAAATATAAAATAGGCATTCTAAGTTTTTGCCATCTCATTCAAGAACAATGCCAGAAGTTGCTCATTTTAAACTGCCCGCCGCCGCGCCTAAGGCATCTAAAACTTCCTCATAATCAATGTATTCAAAAGACGGGATAACAATATGTGCATCCTCCAACACATCATTATTCCCCACCCCTACCGTGTAAAACCCGCCTGCAAGTGCCGCTTCCACCCCTTTTTCAGCGTCTTCAAACACAATACAATGTTTCGGCAATACATCCACTGCTGCCGCGCCATTCAAAAATACTTCAGGGTCGGGCTTACTTTTAGTCGTTTTATTGCCATCAATCACCACGTCAAAAAGCGACAACAAACCAATTTTTTCCAAAATAAACGTCGAATTCTTACTTGCAGACCCTAAAACAATTTTAATATGTTTTTTTTTCAATCGTTTTATGAAACGAAGTACGCCCGGTAAGATTTCATCTGGTCCCATTTTATCAATAAATTCCAGATACCAATCATTTTTCTGTTGAGCAAGCACCGCTTTTTGCGCTTCATCGACCGTTTTGCCGCCCCAATCCAAAATCAAATCAAGGGATTCCATCCGACTCACTCCTTTCAACTTCTCGTTGTCTTCCTCCGAAAAATCGAAGCCCAATTCATTCGCGAGCCGTCGCCATGCTTTAAAATGGTATTTGGCGGTATCCACAATCACGCCGTCCAAATCGAAAATACACGCTTTAATTTTATTCATTGTAATCAGTAGTCAAATTACGTAAAGTGCCAAATTGTTCCCAATATGGTTGATTCGATTTTGACGAAGCGAATCGTCAAAAAACGCGTAAAGATAGGGCGTGTAATCTATTTTTGGATACTTTTGGTTAAATTTTTTTAAATTGCTTATGAAAAATTTGGCATAAAGGAAATAAGAGTTCTGATTTGTAGGGTCTTCTGAAAAATTTGTATCAAAATGAGCAATTGTCGTCAAAAGGTTGTAATTTTGCAGCCGATTTTCAAAATTACTTATTTCTTGAATTTAAGTATTTGAAACTCTTATCCTTACGTATCGTAAAAGTTTAATTTTTCATGCAATCTGTCAGAAATATCGCCATTATCGCGCACGTTGACCACGGCAAAACAACGCTTGTTGACAAAATGATCCTCGCAGGTAAGCTCTATAAAGAGCATGAGCAACCCGGAGAACTCATCATGGACAGCAATGATTTAGAGCGCGAAAGGGGCATTACCATTCTCGCAAAGAATGTTTCCATTACCTATAAAGGGGTGAAAATCAACACGATAGATACTCCTGGTCACTCCGATTTCGGGGGAGAAGTGGAACGTGTGTTAAACATGGCGGACGGCGTATTGCTGCTCGTGGATGCTTTTGAGGGACCGATGCCTCAAACTCGTTTTGTTTTACAAAAAGCATTGGAATTGGGATTGAAACCCATTGTGGTGGTCAATAAGGTGGATAAACCGAATTGTACGCCTGATTTGGTTTATGAACAAGTCTTTGATTTGATGTTTACGTTGGACGCGACGGAAGATCAATTGGATTTCCCAGTGGTTTACGGTTCTGCGCGGAACAATTGGATGGGCCCAGACGCGCATAATCCTACAAGCGACATTAGTTATTTGTTGGATCAAATCGTTGCGCACATTCCGCCGCCGAAAATCGAGGATGGCACGCCGCAATTGATGATTACTTCATTGGATTATTCCAATTATATTGGTCGGATTGCGATTGGACGCTTGAAAAGAGGCAATTTGAAACCAAATATGCCGATTTCTTTGTGCAAAAAAGATGGTACGATTCAAAAAAGTCGTATAAAAGAATTATATGTATTTGAAGGTTTGGCGAAAGTCAAAACGGAATTGGTCGAAGCGGGCGATATTTGTGCGATAGTCGGGATTGAAGGTTTTGAAATTGGCGACACGGTTGCCGATTACGAAAATCCTGAAGCGTTGCCTGCGATTACCATTGACGAACCAACGATGAGTATGACTTTTACCATCAATGATTCTCCGTTTTTTGGTCAGGAAGGCAAATTTGTAACGAGTCGCCACGTCAAAGACCGTTTGGAAAAGGAATTGGAGAAAAATTTGGCATTGAAAGTCGTTCCAACCGATTCTGCGGATGCGTTTAAAGTATTTGGACGCGGCGTTTTGCACCTTTCGGTCTTGATTGAAACG
>JBDKKX010000581.1:0-3627 GCA_039795795.1 Bacteroidota bacterium
ACTTGCGTCAAGTTTTAAACTTGACGCAAGTTAATTCACAAAACTTGCGTCAAGTTTCAAACTTGACGCAAGTTAATCAATTGATTTTCAATTATTTATATTTCAATCGAACGAGTTCGATAAACACACGCTACATATCGGTCGAACTCGTGTACCAAGTCCCAAAATAAGGATTATCATTTTTCCGCGCTTCCCACTCTCGCAATTGTCGTTCCTCCTCTTCGCGTTGCCGTTCGGCGACGGTTTTTTCAAAAATATCGCGGGCAAAAAAATATTGTTTTGCTTCTTCCGTCTGCATATCCCGCGTTAACTCACTGATTTCCAATTCTTCCTTATAATAATACGCCGCAAAAATGCCCACAATCCCACCAATTAAATGGCTTTGCCAACTAATATGATTGATTTCATTTTCCAACGAGGGCGCAATCCCAACAAACATCCCACCATAAATGGACAGTATCAACAACGCCAAAAAAATAGAATATGCACTCCGTCGAAAGATGCCATTCCAAAAAACAAACGATAACATCGCATACACAATATAACTCGCCCCCAAATGATAGCCCTCATTCGCAAAAAACCACACCAACAAGCCACTTACGGAATACATCAGCACCATACTCCGAGCCGCCACACGCGGATAGAAATAAAAAACGGCTAAGGACAAAACGAAAAAAGGTACCGTATTCGCACCCAGATGCTCCCAATTTTTATGCAAAAAAGGGGCAAAAAGAATGCCTACAAGCCCCGAAATTTCACGCGGATAGATGCCCCAATTGCCCAAATCTAAATGGAAATGAACTTGTGCAATATGTACCAACCAAATCGACGCTACGAACAGTAACGGGAATTTCAAACTTGTAAATAAATGCCGATTTTCGGCAGGAGTCATGGATGTTGGCATAGTTGTAAGGGCAATTTTTATAGCTGCATCTTTGTTTTTTAACCATTCATCAAAAAAGATACCTATTTTTTTCATATTTTAAATAAAAATATGCCTTTTTGAATCATTGCGAAAAATTAGGATGCGGATATTGTGACAAGAATCTTTCTAACACTACGGATTCAGACGGCAAATTAAGGTTTTTAGTACAATTGAGGTACGTTTTTTGAACGTTTTTTTGTTATATTTTTTTATTGTATTGTAAAAAATATTCTATATTTAAAACATAACCCATTCAGGTTATTTTACAACAAGTTAATTACATGTCAAATAAGAAAGGTCACATAGGAAATCCTACGTGACCTTTCTTATAATTATTTGAAAATCAACTATTGATACTTGCGTTTTAAAAACCATGTATTATCGTTCAACGTGAACCCAACCGTTATCCGAATGGATTCTTCCGCCAAAGTTGAATTATATAATTTGCCATATTCTAAGGCTAAGTGCATGTAAGAAGTTTGTTCGCGGGGCATGACAATCGGAAAACCTAAGCCTGCTGTGACTGTATATTGTTTCAATTGCTCATCGCCCAATTTGCGCGGGTCGGTGCCCGATGAAAATCCCAACCTATATCTTATTTTTTTTCTATATGATTTATAGGAATTGGCATCTTGAATGTATTCCAAACCAAACGAATATTTATAAGTATCATATAAAACATCGGCATAAGGTTTTCCTGCATTTTTATATTCGCTCCAACTTGCCGCGCTGTAATCCGCGCCTAAACGAAATAAACCTGCTTTTTCATACATCACTCCGATATTATATTCTGTTGGCATCCGTCCTTTGCCTGCAATCTCCGTGATATAACGCAATGTATCGGTCGTCGTATAACTGCGACGGCGATAAAATTGAGTTGCCGTCGTTGAAATATCAAAACCCGGTTGCACAGACGCGCCAAAAATTAAATGGCGTTTTTGCCGAATATCAGGCGATTTATCCAAAGTAATGTCATATTGAACGCCAAGTTGCCCAAAAAGACCGCGCACCGCGTACTCATCACTCAACAAATCGGGAAACGCATAAGGAAAGCTATTAAACTGTATTTGCCTGTCCAAGTTCATTTTACCGAAAAGATATCCGATTGACGCGCCAAAAGCAAAGCCTTTGTAGGCGAAACCATTTGCAAAAGCGGCTTTATAAGTACCGCCACTGCCCAAGTGGAAAGTGGTCATCGTCACCGTATCAATCGCAGGATGTTTGGTATCGACCGACACATTATAACCCACCGTATTATAAGGCAACAATTGGAAACCCATACCCCAACTCCAAGGTCTTTCTTTTTTGTCCAAAATCTCATTAATCGGGCTTCGGGTGTGAAAACCGAGCGCGAGATAGGCTAAATTCCCACTCCAACTGCTGGAATTGGTATTGGAACCCGTCAAAATCGTGTTTTTGCCGTACAAAGCGGCTTCATAAGTGGCTTGGCGCAAAAAACCAAAAGAAGCAGGATTCTGGAAATTCAACAAATCGCCATCTCGAAAACCTGCCGAAATATTGCCCATACTTTGAGTCGCGGCTAAGGTCGGCGGATTGTAATTGCCAAAGCCCAAGCGCGAAAAGGGACTATTTTCCTTGGGCTGATTGTTTTTGAACTCGTTATCAACGACTTGCGCCGACATTGCAGCGATGCTGAGGGAAAAAAGGGTGGTGATGAGCCTTTGTTTGATATTCATCGATATGGAATTGCTCTACAATAAATTGTTATAAATTAAAATTTGGTTTAAGCCAATTAAAACAATATTTTGTTCGTAAATGGTGTTTTTTTCGAGGGTATTTTGGTGTAAAAACGCACCATCGCCGCCTGTAAAAAGGGTGGTCAACGCACCAAATTGTTTTCGATAGCGGCGGATCATCCCATCGGATTCGGCTGCCAAACCGAAAATTGCCCCTGTTCTTAACGCGCTTTCGGTATCCATGCCGATTAAATTCGGGGGTAAAAGGCTCGTGGATGGCAATACCAAAGGTAATTTTGCGGTGAAATGGTGCATTGCCTGCAACCGCATCCGCAAACCGGGACTAATATTGCCGCCAAAATAGGCTCCTTTTGCCGAAACCCAATCATAAGTGACGCAAGTACCCGCGTCGATAATTAAAATATTTTGTTTTGGAAACAGCATTTTCGCGCCAATGACGGCGGCTAAACGGTCTTTTCCGAGTGTTTTAGGCGTTTTGTACCAATTTTCGATAGGAATCGGCGTATCATGCTGCAACGCCATCATCGGAAATTGTTTTTCAAACGCTGCGATAACGGTTTCCACTGCCAGCTTCGTGGACGTGACAATTGCTTGTTGAACGGGCGCAGGTGCATTTGCGACGGCTTCCAACAAGGTTTCTAACGATTGCGAGGGCAAGTTCGCTTGCTGAACGAGCCGATTTTGGTCAAAAAAGGCGATTTTAGTACGCGTATTGCCGATGTCGATGACTAAATTCATTCGTTTTAAAAAAAATTGCGGGCAAAGGTAAAAAAAATTGAAGCAATTTGAAAAATATACTTTGCAGATGATGGTTTTGTGCTATTTTGTTAGGAGGTGCATTTTCCCGCAAATTGCTTGGAATGTTTCAGAACAAAAGGGACAAAGAAACAAAGCAGAACAAAGTTTTTTTAGAACAAAAGTTACAAAGAAACAAAGTAAAACAAAGTTTTTTTAGAATAAAAGTTGCAGAGTAACCCGCAAAAC
>JBDKKX010000582.1:0-3627 GCA_039795795.1 Bacteroidota bacterium
AGTGAAATCCGTTCAATCCGTACATCCATTCGTATCACAATATATCAAAAAGTGTCACCTAAAAATGTTATAATCCCAAAAATCCTAAAAATCAATCCCATTTAATCCCAAAAAAATCCTATTGAATCCAAATTCCAAGTTATTTTTTTAAAGAAAAAGCCCGAATCTTATCATTATTCTGCGCAACCAACCATTTTTTCTGATGCCCAACCGTAACCGCCACAATATCCCGCACTTGACCGCGCAATTTCAAACCACTTGTTTTAAAATCGACCGATTTAAAATGACCTTTGCCATCGCCCTTCAAAACCGTCCCATAATTCGCGTCATAACGCCCCATTTCAGGTTTCGATTCAAAGAAATTGCCCCCAGTCAAGATGTCCAACCAACCATCTCCATCAAAATCCGCAATTTCAATCCCAAAAGTAGGCGCGTATTGCGCTTGAATCGGCAAGTTTTGAACCGAAAACTTATTTTTACCATTATTAAGCATCACCGCCGTTTGCAAATCGAACGCTTCATATTTTTTAGCACCCGCCAATTGTTCGGGCGTTAAAACTTCTTGAATCGTTTTATCCGCATATTTCTTATATTCTAAAAATTTCTTTTTAAAACTCGGCATCTGCCCCACCAAATCGTGTCGCAACACGCAAGGATACGCATTCTCCCCCTCATACGTACAAATCAGTTGTTCACTCGTGCCATTTTTATCAAAATCTCCATAATACAAACTCAACGGATGCGTCTCGTCCGCATGAAAACGACTATTCAAACCATGATTGCCCACCACAAAATCCAAATCACCGTCACCGTCCACATCCGCCGCCTTAATAACATTCCACCAACCATTGCTTTTCCCCAAACCCGCAGCCTCCGTCACGTTCTTAAACTTACCATTTTGATTTTCAAAAATCGTTATCGGCATATATTCGCCCACAACGACCAAATCCAAATCCTTATCTCCATCCGTATCGACCCAAAGCGCGTCCGTTATCATCCCAATATCCTTCAACTCAGGCGCGAAATCCGGCGTTACCCCGTTGAAAACACCCGTTCCATCATTTTGCAAGAGATAACCACCCGTTTTTGCACCATACTTGCCCGGAATCAACCGCGCCCCAACAAATAAATCCATTTTACCATCCCCATTGAAATCCGCCGCCCGCGCAACCCCCGTCGCAAACGGTTTTCCCTTCCCAAATGCATCCAATTTGCGCTTAAAATTGCCTTTTCCATCATTCAAATACAACCTATCCTCCATCGGATA
Source organism: Bacteroidota bacterium (assembly GCA_039795795.1). Lineage (GTDB taxonomy): Bacteria > Bacteroidota > Bacteroidia > Chitinophagales > Saprospiraceae > JAAFJT01. The sequence continues at coordinate 1,268 of JBDKKX010000582.1, forward strand.
CGACAAATTCATCCAATCCTTAGGCACTTCACTGCTTCCTGTACCCACAAATAAATCCAAATCCCCATCTCCATCCGCATCCAAAAAGGTTGCTGTTACATCTTCGTAAATCGTATCTCTTTGAAAATCAGCATTTTGCATTAAGACAAATTTATCATTACTTTGCACATACAATGCCCCCGCTTGTCCGCGTGCACCACAAACATATATATCTTCTTTCTTATCTCCATTCACGTCACCTACCGCAATTTTCGGTCCCTGCGTCGAATTCATCTGAAAAATCAATCGCTCCACATCAAAATCAGAATAAGTATTTTCATTATGTTTAAAATGGATTAAATCTGTGTCTTCTGTAAACAAAGGAACCTTTTTATCCGCAAAAAACGTCGGCAAAGTCGCATCCGCTTGCCTCACTTTCAACGTTTGATTCGTTTTAACTTTGGTCAAAATCGTCCGTTTCAAATTCGGAAAATCAATGATAACAGAATCCATTTCCAACAAATGACCCACCCCAAAATTAGGTCGATAATCCATCGAAGATTGAAAACCGCGCATCGGCATTTGCTCCTGATAAAACAACTTATCCCCCGCTTTCAACGTGATTTTCGTACCCAAACCATTGGTATTTAAACCCGCGCCTTCCACTTCAAATTTAAGGAAATGATTGTCTTTCAATAACTTATCTGTTTCATTCCGATAAATAAATGCCTCCATATTCACATTATTAACCACCAAATCCAAATCGCCATCATTATCCAAATCCGCATACGCCGAACCATTAGAAAACGACGGAGTCCCCAAACCCCATGCTGCCGCCATATCTTTAAACGTCCCATTCCCCGTATTTTTAAAAGCATAATTCGGCAACGCTTCACTCGGAATCACATCAATCAACTTTTTATAATCCACCCCTTGCTCCGTAATAATTGATTTTTTCACTTGGTCATCCGAGATAAATTGAATGAAATCTTGGTCTGTCAAATCTTTATAAATCCCATTCGCAACATATATATCTTTCAAACCATCGTTATCCAAATCCGTTATCAACGCGCCCCAACTCCAATCCGTCGCACCCACTCCTGCCAGAAATGCCGTTTCACTCCAAGTATTATCCCCATTATTCATCTGTAAAGAATTATGCGTAAACTGGTTATAATAACCATTATGCACATAATTCTGATACGTATTCCAACTATCAAAAGTCGTTTTCATTTTTACCCGATGATTATTGGCAGGCAACATCTCGGTATTAAACAAATCTGGATAGCCATCATTGTTTAAATCTGCCAAATCCGCGCCCATCGATGCCGCGCTACAATGCCCAAATTGTTCCTCAAAAACCTCTTTGAACTTACCATTTTTTTGATTGATATACAAATAATCGCGCTCAAAAAAATCATTGCACACATATATATCATCCCAACCATCTCGATTCACATCGCCCACCGTCACGCCCAAGCCAAAACCTTGCAAACTCCCATAAATATTCGCCTCCACACTCACATCCGTAAAATGATTGTTGCCCTCATTTCTAAACAATTTGTCCCCACCCAGAGCATCTCGCTTATCTCGATTATTATTGTTGAACGTAACCGTCGCTCTATATGAATTATTCAAAATATAACAATCCAAATCACCATCTTTATCATAATCAAAAAACACAGCATGCGTTGAATATCCCTTGTCCGCCAAACCATATTCTTTCGCCCTTTCGGTAAAAGTCATATCTCCATTGTTGATGAACAATTCATTTTCTTTATCATCGCCCTTGATGTCCCCAGAATTGCAAACGTAAATATCCAAGAAGCCGTCGCCATTGACATCCGCCATCGTCACCCCAGTTGCCCATGCTTTCGTACCTGCAACACCCGCTTTTTCAGTAATGTCTTCAAAAACAAAATTGCCTTTATTGAGGTATAACTTATTGTGGTTCATGTTACTACTCATATAAATATCGGGCAATCCATCTTTGTTTATATCTCCAATTGCGACACCACCACCATTGTAAAAATTACGATATTTATAAATATTAAACTCACGGTCATAACGCAAATCATTGCGAAAAGTCACCTTCGTTTGCGAAGAAGGCAAGGAAGTAAACAATTTAGGTTCCGTAGAAACCTCTTTTTTTGCACAACTTGTTGTGAACAACACAACAATTGACATAAAGTACCAATAGTATGAGAATTGCATTCGTTGAAATTTATATTTAATAACTTTGAATGGTGCGGTACGTTGGAATTAGGATTAAATGAGATTTTTTTGGGATTAAATGGGATTGATTTTTTGGATTTTTGGATTTTTTGGATTAATTTTTATCATTCTAATCAGAAAAATCCAAAAAATCAATCCCATTTAAT
>JBDKKX010000583.1:0-3621 GCA_039795795.1 Bacteroidota bacterium
CAGGCATTTCACCCGTCAATTCTGTAATATATTGCACCAAATTATAGGTGAACGAATCGTAATTATCTAAAACTAATATTTTCATTGTTTTTATTTAATTGGTTGATAATCCATTAATTGTTGTCATTAGAACGCATTTTTTATATTTTTTCAGCTTCCTTCAATGCCCGCTTCAATGCACCTAATTTATTATGAACTTCTTGCAATTCATCTTCTTCTTTGCTCGCGGCAACAATGCCCGCGCCCGCTTGATAATGCAACAAATTGTTGTGACTTAAAAACGAACGAATCACAATCGCTTGATTCATTTCGCCATTAAAACCCACATAGCCAATCGCGCCCCCATAAAAATGTCGATTTTCGGGTTCGTACACATCAATTAATTGCATCGCCTTATATTTTGGCGCGCCAGAAAGCGTTCCCGCAGGAAAAGTATCTGCAAAAACATGCGCTCCATTCGCATCCGACAACATTTTCCCCTCCACCTTGCTCACCAAATGTATAACATGACTAAAGTATTGTATCTCTTTTAACTCCTTGACTCTCACGGACTTACAATGCTTACTAAGATCATTTCGAGCCAAATCCACTAACATAATATGTTCTGCAACCTCTTTCGGATCTGTTCGCAACTCACGCGCCTTTTGCGCATCCGCTTCGTCATCCCCTGTGCGCCGATACGTACCCGCAATCGGATTGACGCTCGCTTTGCCATTTTCAATCACCAATTGTGCTTCGGGCGACGAACCGAAAATTTTGTAAGAACCATAGTCAAAATAAAACAAATATGGAGAAGGATTAATGGTGCGGAGGGTGCGATAAAGGTTCAAATCGTCCCCAGAAAACGCTTGCGTGTAACGACGCGATAAAACAATTTGAAATACGTCCCCAATTTGGCAATGATATTTGCCCAACGTAACCAACTTTTTATAAGCATCGTCGGTCATATTTGCCTGTTCTTCACCCACTAATTTAAAAGAATAAGTGCCAGAAGGCTGCCCTTTGATGATAGATTCAAAACTTTCTAAACGACTATTTTCGCCTGCGGGAATATTCTCTAAAATCGTCATTTCATCTTTAAAATGGTCAAATCCAATGATATACCGATATAAAGAATAATGCATGTCAGGCAAATTTGTTTTTCGTTTAGAAGCGTCAAATTCTAAAGTATCGAAATATTGAACCGCATCATACGCCGTATGACCAAAAAAACCATTCAAAATACCATTTGGCGTTTTGACCTCAAATTGTTGTTTAAATTCGGCAAATGCTTGAGATACATTCTGTTTGTTTTGCAACTTCGTCACCGTTTTTGAACCATCGGGAAAACGCAATTCAACATTTCCATTTTGAATCAAAAATTTAGCAATCGGGTCAACGCCAATGAACGAACGACAATTTTCAAGGCTGCGAAAATCGGTACTTTCCAGCAAAACCGTCTCCGAAAATCGGTCGCGCACTTTCAAATACGTGCTAACAGGCGTGAAAACATCCGCCAAATATTTTTTACTGACGGTTTTTAAAACAATTTTTTGAGTTGTGGCAATCATATTTTATTGATTTTTGTTCTAAAATGGTAAAAATAGAAAAACGGCTTGTCGGGGTACTACCGCCAAGCCGTTTTAAATATGATAAAGACATACAATATAAACAGACATTGGAACTTACCCGACTACCGCGTGTAAGATTTGCCACCATCCGAAATTTGTATGCTGATATTTCATTTTTTTAAATATTTTTAGAAATGGTGATGTTGTATTTTTGTTTTATCACCTTAGACCGCTCAAAGGTAAAGGGGTTTTTGCTAAAAAATCAACTCTATTTACATTTTTTTGTCCATTTTAATTAAATTTTTTTTCAAAAATATGTAAATGTTTGATAATCATTCTTTTATGATTTTAAAAAGAAATGTCAAATTTGGGCTTAATAGCGCGTAATTTTTTTTGACAAAGCTCTATTAATGCATTCGCACGCTCGTGCTTGCTCAATAATTCGTCCATTCCAATAGCCGATTCTTGCATATCCGACACAATTTGTTGAATTTCTGCCAATGCTGCATCGTAAGAAAAAGAATCAGGCTCTTTATTTTGCTTGTCATAATCCGATGCAGGCTCTTGAAAAACTTGTGGATTGCTTTTTTTATCTTTTTTGCTACTCATTCTTATTATGATTTATTTTTATCAATGACTTGCGCGTTGATAACGCTATCCTTGAAATAAATTTTAATTAAATCGTCATAACCAATTGATTGTGAATCTATTACACGTTTTCCATTTTTTTCAATAAGCACATATCCTTGCGTCGCTAATTTTTTAGGATGGTGCGCATATAACATTTCTTTCAAATGCGATAAACGCTGTGTTTGCTGTGCAATATAATTTTTTCCAATCCATTGTATATTTTCTTCTTGCTGTTTTAACCAATTTGCCGTTTGTTCAATGTGTTGATTTACAATGAGTTGCGTTAGTTGCCGCGCTTTCATCAATGTTGTATAATATAAGGTCTGCTGCTCAATTAAAAAATCTGCTACGGCAGTTGGCGTTTTCAAACCTTTGAAAGCAACCATATCTAAAATACTTTCATCTATCTCGTGACCAATGCCCGTCAATATCGGCAAAGGCGCGTTTGAAGCCGCTTCACAAAGCGATTTATCATCATAAACGTTCAAATCCGTCTTTGAACCACCGCCGCGAACAATCACAATCGCATCAAAATTATCTTTTGAAGTTTCTATCTCTTTTAATTTAGATAGGATAGTCCTTTGCGCATAAATCCCCTGCATCGCTGCTGGAAAAAGCGTCAGTTCAAACGTAAATTTAAACGTATTTTGTTCCAAATGAATTTGAAAATCCAACCAACCTGCCGCCGTTTCGCTGCTGATGACCGCAATGCGCTGCCATGAAACGGGCGGTTTCAGTTTTTTATTGCGCTGCATGGCACCCGTTGTCTTCAAATGCTTAATGGTATTACGCCGTTCAAGTGCTTGATTCCCAACGATTTGTGTAAAATCAAGTTCTTCAATAATCAATTTGATTCCATGCAATTCGTTAAAATCGGCGCGCACTTTAATGCGAATATTGATGCCCACTTTTAACAAGGCTTTGATTTCAGCCTGAATCTCTTCCTCCTCTTTGTCAGATTCGGCTTCTCGCGTTCGACAAATGCGTTTGAAATCATTTGCCCATAAAATCGCCAGCATTTTCGCTTCAATTTCAGTTGAATCTACGTTTTTTTCGACCAAATCCATGTAACAATGCCCGCGCGACCAACTGATATGAACCGTTTCCGCCGTCACCCAGACCGATTCAGGAAAATTCATAGCCACCACTCGGCGTAAAAACTCGTTTAACTCATATAAGGTATATGTTTTCAAAAGAATTCAAAGTCAAGAAAATGAAGGAAATAATTGAAATTTTGTAACTTTTTTATTGAAAATAAGCCAATTAACGCGTATGAAACGATTCAAATGAAGCATCTTCAAAAAAAGTCTCCTTTGTTAACAAAAAAAAAGCAAAAAGAATGGCGAAGATTGTAAAAATTTGGTAAATTTGTAGCATCAAAACCAAAAAAAGAGTACGCTAATGAAAAAAATTAACCATAGAGTCGTTTTGATGACGGGAC
>JBDKKX010000584.1:0-3593 GCA_039795795.1 Bacteroidota bacterium
GTTGGCAACTGTTGAAAAAAAGAAGGGAAATCCATAGAAAAGGGAAATAAAGTTGATATTTTTTCATTATTTGTTTTGTTTGATTTTTGCAAACACATAGGTACAGCCATTTCCATTTTAGAAAATTACGATACGATGGATGTACGGATTCAACGGATTTCACAGATTCGTACGGATTTTTCCTTGTCCTTCCGTAGGAAACTCAGATTCCTACGGAAGGACAAGGAAAAATCCGTACGAACCCGTGAAATCCGTTGAATCCGTACATCCATCGTATCGTAATTTTTCAAAGCAGAAACGGTTGACATAAGTAAGATAATTCTTTGATAATAAATAGGTTATATATTTTATAAATTTATTTTAATATTTTTTGTAATGCTTCTACGTTCGCTTGATTTTCAAAAATCGCTCGGACAGGTATTGTAAAACCTTGAATTACCCGACTTTCAATGATTTCATCTATGGTGAAAGTGCTTGGCGGCGCATATTGTTTGTCCTCTGGAAACGTCAAAAGATGTTGTTGTATTTGCTGCCGAACAGGGTCGATAATCCAATATTCTTGAATCCCGTGTGCGGCATAATCCTGTTTTTTCACGCCTTTATCTTTGGCGGCAGTTTTTTTAGACAGAATCTCAACCACAAAATCAGGTGCAGGAAAAAGCACTTGGTCATCCGTGAACAAATCCGATTTTTCCCTTGAAAAAAAAACTAAATCGGGTTCATAATCATTGCGCGTGAGCGAAATCATCACTTTTTCAGTACCGATAATGCCCAAACCTTTGATTCGAGCATAAATACTCAGCAAACTGGAAAATAAATCCGTCACTTTCCAATGCCGTCGCTTCGCAGGTGAATGAATTATCGTTACGCCATTAATAAATTCCGCTTTGACATCAGGCGTAATCCACTCCCTAAATTCATCTCGGCGACGTTTTTCGGCTTCGACCGCTTTATGCAAAGTCTCTAATTGTTGCAAAGCATCAGGCGATTGAAGAATTTTCTGAGCATAATTTACCATAAAATCCGTTTTTTTGTTGTTAAAATGGCTTTAAAACGCAAAACTAAAAATTGTTCTCAAATCACTTGGTAAAATTACACTTTTTCTTCAGAACCAAAACCATTTTGCCTTGAATTTTCACAAAGTCAATACTGCAAAATTTTGTGAAAATTCGTGAAATTTGTGGCGAAACTATTTACTTTTGTGCTTCATCAAAAAAATAAAAGCTGTGAAAATTCACTTACCAATTATTTTGTCAAAAAGGTTTTTAAAAAAACAATTGTTTGTTTTATTGGCGTTATGCAGTTGCAAGGAAACGCCGCCCCCTCAAAAACCAATCAATGCTGTGAGTCAACTGCATCAAATGCACCAAAAATTGACTGATATTATCATTACCGATATTTTCACGCCGCCTGTGGCGAGTCGAATCTATGCTTACACTTTTTTGGCGGCTTATGAAGCAGGCAAGTTCGCACAACCCAATGCACCCTCTATCGCTGCAACGTTGCGCGATTTTGATGCGATGCCCACACCCGAAGCGGGCAAAACATATAATTTTAATTTAGCATCTATCAAAGCTTTTTGCACGGTTGCGCCCAAAGTCATTTTTTCTACTCAAGAAATGGCAAATTTTGAAAGTAAATTATTATCGGAATGGAAGAAAACAGTATCTGATTCCATTTTTCAACATTCTATCGCTTTTGGAGAACAAGTTGCAGCTGTGATTATCAAGCGATTAAGCAACGATAATTACAAGGAAACACGCGGCATGGAACGTTATGAAGTCAAAAATAATTCGACTGGCAGATGGGTGCCTACCCCACCCGATTATGCAGACGGCGTAGAACCACATTGGGCTAAAATGAAAACTTTTTGTTTAGATTCAGCGAATCAATTTCGTCCTGTGCCGCCGCCCGCGTATGAAACTCAAAAAAATAGTTTATTTCAAAAAGAAACGCAAGAAGTTTATGATTTTTCTAAATCATTGACTGATAATCAAATAGACATTATTACTTTTTGGGATGACAATCCTTTTGTCTCCAAGCATAAAGGTCATTTAATGTTTCAAGACAAAAAAATGACTCCTGGCGGACATTGGTTAGCGATTTGTCAATTGTTTTTAAAACAACAAAAAGTTGATTTCTATCCCGCGTTGCGCACTTATACCTTAACCGCAATTGGTATCTATGATGCTTTTTTAAGTTGTTGGGAAGCAAAATATCATTATGCTCGGTTGCGCCCCGAAACCGTGATTAGTGAAACGATGGATAAACAATGGCATCCATATTTAGTTACGCCGCCGTTCCCCGCGTACACGAGTGGACATAGTACGGTTTCCGCCGCCGCCGCGACCATTTTAACCAACGTCTTCGGTGAAAATCAATCTTTTACAGATACCACAGAAGTTGTATATGGATTGCCGATTCGGTCGTTTAAATCCTTTCAAGAAGCAGCTTCGGAGGCTTCCGAAAGTCGGATTTTAGCAGGCATTCATTTTCGTTCCGATTGCGTCTATGGAAATCAGCAAGGCAAAAAAGTCGGCGATTGGGTACTATTCAAGACACAACTCAATAAATAATTGAATTTCAGTATGTGAATCTCATGGAATGTATTGATTTTCAATCAATTACAAATCAATACATTCCATAAATTCAATCATAATGACTCTTCATACTGACAATTTTAATGATGTCCTCTTCAAATTTGTAAATCAAGCGACTCGAATTCGTTACCCGTTAACAAAACAGTATTTTCACCGCGTTCCAATTCTTGGGCGGCATTTTCGATGCGTTTTCGATGTGCATCAGTAGATTCTTTGGTTTTAACACGAATAAATATTTCAATATTTTGGTCGTCACCTTGAAATATTTTTTTTATTTTGTCAATCAAGTCATGATTGAATTCTGCGCCAGAAAATGTGAAAGTGGCTTGTATCATGATTCCAATTTTTTATACAAATATAGTCTTTTTATATCACTTAAAACGCACTCTGTTTAAGGTAACAATTTTTATTCCAACTTTTAATTTTATGCTGTTTTTAATACATTTTTTAAAACAATATTCGTATTAAAAAAATATTTACAAAATAAAATTACAAATATTGGTTAATTTAAAAAAAAATTATCAAAATGCCTAACTCTCTCCCAATATTTTATTGTAACAGAAGCTGCTTTTTTTATACTTATTTATCTTATTTTATACAATTTTGTACTCCCCAATAGAATCCCTCAAAAAAAAGAAAAAATCCAAAAAAGAATTACCTTTGCAAAAATTTCATCCGACTATGATCACTCTAAAATTAAAACTGAAGAATTCGCCAAGGGTTTCCGACTTTTGCAAGAACTACTCGTTTTTGTATCGGAGGCTTTATGCGAATTTCGAGTTCTCGAAGGATGAAAATTTTAAAAAAGACTTACAAACGAAATATGATTTGGATAGTTGGTTTTATGAAAGTTGTTGCATCGAAGTAAAAACGAAATTAGCCCAAGAAAAAACCCAGCAAGAAAAACAAGCCGAACAAATCCAAAGCCTGGAAAAGGAATTAAAAGAGACGAAACCCGAAGGTCGAAAAGGAAAACGGAAAACGTTTCGGTTG
>JBDKKX010000585.1:0-3587 GCA_039795795.1 Bacteroidota bacterium
AGCAGCAAATGTTTGGAAATTATCTACCCGTTACAAATTACCGAGTGAATTAGGCGTGATACGGGGTTCTGTTTCTACGGGTTTCCGTGCACCGACGTTGCACCAGATTTACGCACAATCTATTCAAGCCTCTTTCTCGGGCGGTACGATTAATTTATCTGGCTTGTTCAACAATCGGAGTGCGCAGGCACGGGCGATGGGCATTCCAAGTTTGGGACCAGAAAATTCTACGAATGTGAGTTTTGGTATTGCACTGAATCCGATGAAAAATTTCAGTATTACATTAGATTATTACAATATCCAAGTTAAAGACAGAATTGTATATAGTTCTTCCATCAAATCCAGCGATCCGAACACGGATTTGTACAAAATTTTGAATGCAGGTGGATTAACCTCGATTCAATTTTTCATCAATGGCATCAATACGGCAACAAGTGGATTGGATTTTGTGGCTAATTATCGGAACATCGCCGTGGGAGATGGCAAAATGGCAATCAGTTTAGCGGGTAATGTGGTTTTAAACAACAGTATTGATACCGCGACCGCCCGTTTGAAAAATCCAGATGCGATTAGAAATGCGGGTTCCAACGTTTTGAATGCACAAATTTACTCGTTACTAACGGAAAGCCGTCCTGCATATAAAGCCATTTTAGGCGTAGATTATGGGATGGGAGATTGGACATTCAATTTGAATAATACATTATTCGGTCCTACCAAATTCCGAGATATGGATAATGGTGGTGCTTTAATGCAAGACATTCAAGCCGTATTCAAACCTGCTGTTGTAACTGATTTGAGTATTGGTTATGCCATTAGTAAGAAAATAGGAATTGGTATTAATGTTAATAATATTTTCAATGTTTTACCAAAATGGGATTTGGTTCAGAATTCGGTTTATCCAAGCAGTAATGCTGCGACTCAAAAAGCAAGAGTAGATGAAGCGAATCGAGTTTTGACCAGCACGGTTAAAAATGCAGATGGCGCGACTCCGAAAGAAATGTTGCGTGGTGTCTTAGGATTTAGCGGCAGATATGATATTTTGGGTTACAATGGTTCCCAATTCAGCCAATTAGGAACGATTTTTAATGCGAATTTGAATATTAAATTTTAAGGAGGAATGATAAATGATGAATGATGAATTTATAACAATTCATCATTCGTTATTATGAATTAAAGCAAAAAGTTTAACAGTGAATGTTCAAACGGTCAGCAACGAAATCGTTGTTTGACCGTTTTGATTTTGGAATGGGGATTTCGGATTGCAGAATGGGGATTTCGGATTGCAGAATGGGGATTTCGGATTGCAGAATGGGGATTTCGGATTGCAGAATGGGGATTTCGGATTGCGGAATCCATTGAGAATTAACCCATTCCGCAATCCGAAATTTAGTTCAAATACAACTTAATAATGTGGCTCCAAACGCCTAAAATTTGAGGAATTAATGTATAAGATTTTTTATCTATACAGATTACATTGTTTTCCAATTTTAAAAACTTCCATTCTACGCCTGTCGTGGCGCAACCGTAAATGACATCCACGGGTTTATTTTTATTATCATTGAATAGTTTCGCCCCATACATTTGTGCAGCACATTGCGCTACGCCGTATTCCATATCTTCATCTTTGGCTTCCACAAGGCTGATGACAGGGGCTTCCACAATAATTTTGGGCGGATGCAAGGCAAAAATAAAATCACAAGGACCCGTTAAATCACTGTTAACCGTAATATCTTCTCCCGAAAATAACGTAATTCGATCTTTATAAAGGTGTGCCACTTCACTCAATAAAGGGGAAATCAATTTTTCGCCTTTGACTTTTTCATTGGTCAACGGCATTTCATACGCGATTTCCATGCTGCGCAACAACCACGCAGAAGGTTTCACGGATTTAATTTTAGGAAATAAATCTACTAATCGTTCGGTCAACCCAAATTTATCATTGACTTGTTGCAATTTTTTAAAGCTACTGTCTCCCATATTGAATTGATTTTCAAAGAATTATAAAAGGATGTGAAGTAAACATAACGGATTGTGGATTTGGGATTGCGGATTGCGGAATGGGTTGATTATCAATGGATTCCACAATCCGCAATCCCAAATCCACAATCCGTTATGTTTTATCAAATCAATCCACGTGCTTTCAATTCCAAATATTTATTAATGGTATGAATGGATAAATCTTCTGGGCGGGTGAGAATCGCTTGAATCCCATGTTGCCTTAAAATCTGTACCATTTGCATTTTTTCCCGCGTGTACTTCTGCGCAACAGCTTGATTATAAATACTTTCTGTATTTACAGCATCTTCGAGCGCGAAGGCTTCAATTTCTGTATTTTTGAAAAACACCACTACTAATAGGTGTAACTCATTCAATAAACGCAATGTCGGCAAAGCGCGTTCCAAAGCAAAAATGCTTTCATAATTGGTATAAAACATTAATAAACTCCGTCCTCTCACTAATTTGCGTACCGCGTAATACAATAATTCATAATTGGCTTCATTACTGCCTTCTTTTTGATGATACAATTCTTCTAAAATCCGTTGTAATTGTCGGGGATGCGCGTCGGCAGCGAGCGTCGTGCCGAGTTTGTCGGAGAAGGTGAATAAACCGACTCTATCTTTTTTCTGCAAAATAATATTAGAAATCACCAAAGCGGAATTAATCGAGTGGTCTAACAGCGTCAAACCATGAAACGGCAAACGCATCACCCGACTTTTATCCAAAATGCAATAAACTTGTTGAGAACGCTCATCTTCATATTGATTGACCATCAAAGTGGCACGTCGTCCGCTTGCCTTCCAATTCAAGGTGCGAATATCATCTCCGGGCACATAATTTTTAATTTGTTCAAACTCGTAACTATGTCCCAAACGGCGAATTTTTTTAATGCCGTATTGATTCGCGATTTGTTTGACGGCTTTCAATTCATATTTTTTCATTTGAATGACCGAGGGATAAGTTGGAATCATCGCCGCCGCAGGAATCCGAAATCGGCGTTGCACCAGCCCCAAACTCGATGCCGCCAATAACAAAATATCGCCAAAATGATATTCACCGCGTTCTGTTGGGGTTAAATCGTAGGATGTTTCGATGGCTTGGCCTGCGGGCACGGTCATTTGGAGTTCAAAATCGCGTTTTTGGAATTGGAAGGGCAATTCATCAATTACGATTAATCGCCAATCGTAACCCGTTGGATTCTCAATGCGCAATTTAACAGCATTTGGGTCTCCGAGGGACATTAAATTGGGCGGCGTTCGGGTCGCATGGAGTCGCGTATTGCGGTGGAAAAGCAAAATCGTATCCGCTAACGCCATCGCCACGAACATCACAAGCATCGCCTGTCCCACTGGAAATAAGATTTTGAACGGAAATGCTGCCAAAAACACACCTATTAAGAGCCCCAATCCGATGAAAAACCGAGGGGTTAGAAATAAATTTTTCGCCATAATTTTATTTTTTCAGACAAAAGTAAGGCTTTTTTCTTGTCATTCCGTAGGAAACTGGAGTTTCCTACGGAATGACAAGAAATATATTTTGAACCGTTTTGGATTTCAAACGTTAATCCATGGAAGGCAGCGAATCCAATA